>CALBPW010000312.1 GCA_937899145.1 uncultured Bacteroidota bacterium | reverse complement strand
GCGCTAATTTTGACAACACGCTACGGAATATCGAGCGGTATGTGGTTGAGGAAGTATCTTATGTACAGTAACATTGATTTGTATTATCGGAACTGCTTCGGTCAACTTTATTGTTCGCGAAAATGATGATGATGTTATTATAAACAGTGAAAAGTACAAAAAACAGACAATTATGACGTTGAAGTTTACGATTTACGACCGTTAGTCGCCAAATATGTAGCGCGGATTCCGATATCCATATTCGCTTTGCTTATATGACAAAAATCTTCGCACCGCAAACTTATAGCTGTGAGATTAGAAGTTAGCGTTACAATCATAAAAAAGACGAGCCCGTGCCCGCCTTTTTTGTTATAACTGTCTATTTTTTAAACATTTACTCTATAATTTGTTCGCCATAATATTTTACTGGATAACTGCCGCAAATCATTGTAAATTCAAATATTCCGCCAATAATGCTACCTTTTAAGTTGGTAATGGTGTATTTTGAAAAATCTTTGCCCATAGCTTGGGGAACAATACTATCTCCACTAAATGTAATCTCGTTATTATCAAGATTATAAGCAACATTGCTAATTGTCATATCGAGCGTAAGTGGCATTGCCTCTGCAAATTTTACACCAAACATCTCAATTGTAGCACTTTTCCCATTTTTATTGAACGCAACTTTTACATCTTCTTTTACGAAAGACGAATCTGTGCCAAGTGTTGTTACCAAATGCCCGTTAGCTGAAATTGAATCTGCATTGTTATACAAATAAATATTGTTAATAAGCACCGCTGTATTGCCGGTGCCGAACGATAACGAAAACAAATTTGGGCTTACAAATTCACCAGCCATGGCACTAAATGTGTAGCGGGGGAATGGTTCACCATTATATTTCGGCACCACAATTTTTGCTTTAAATTCATTTTTACCAATAGCCTTATTGCGTGTGTATTGAATGCTATCTATCTGCAAATCAACCGACATTGGCATTTTTTCAGAAAATTTCACACCTTTTAGAGTGATGTTCACCAATCCGTTTTCGGTAAAATCGAAATATACTTCGGTATTTTCTTGCTTATAAACTGAATATGAGCCGCTGTCGGTGGCAGTAGTGGCAACCAAAAAACCTGATAGCGAAGTTTGCTCAGAATAAGAATTGTCATCATCGTCGTTGTCGCAAGCGGCAAAACCAATAATTGCCGAGCAAAGCAGTAAATTAAGATGTTTTTTCATTTGTCTGATTTTTAATTATTTATAAATAAATTTTTAATATTGTTCCAAATTGCATTGGCTTTCCTTTCGATAGAAAAGTGTTCCCCATCGACACAAAGTGAAAATTTGAATAATCGGTGTCGGTCAGGTTTTTTGCCCAAAAAATCAGTTTTGCGTATTTGTTTTGAAGACAAGCAGATACGTTTATTTGCGAGTAATAATTTTGCCAAACATCGTTTTCTTCGTTCCAATAAATGCGTCCAGCACCCGTGTATTGTGCAAAAAGTACAATTTTTCGAAGTATCTCGCTGTTTATCAAGAAGGTATAATCAGCCGACACCGATGTTGTGTGCATCGGAACGTAAGGCAGATAATTGTCGGCAAAATTGGCTTTGCCATTGTCAAATTCAACAAATTTTGCATTTGTATAGCCATACGAAGCGTTGATATTCAACCTGTTAAAACTTTGCGCCGATATTTCGGCTTCAATACCAAAACTACGTGTGTGCCCGGCGTTGCGCATCATTCGTCCGGTATTTTTTCCTTCGGGAAAGACGGTAAGTTGCTGGTCGCGACAATCGGCATAAAATGCTGATATATTGCTTTTTAGACGACTGTCGAATAAATTCAGATGCGAACCAATTTCGTAATTCCACAAATTTTCAGGGTTGTAGCCGATGATTTCGTCAATGGTGTAATTGTCAGCTGTTTTGTCAAGATGCAGGCCAAATTCGCCCATCAAATCGTCCTTCATTTGATTTTGGAGAATATCGGAAAACATTTGTGTATTGTAGCCGCCAGCCTTGTAGCCGCGCGATGCTTGCGCGTAAACATTTCCTACAGCTCCAACTTCGCACTGAATGGCGATTTTTGGCAGCAACTCAACAAAACTACGATGTTCGTCGCCTTTAAGTTTTGTTGCAAATGGCTGATGATAACGTTTTATAAGCGAAAAATTGTAATGCAATTGTGCATCGTTTTCGTATTTAAAACCAATGCGTTCAAAATCGAACCTAAGACCTGCCGTCAGTTTAAATCGGCCGAACAGAAACTCCGACTGATGATAAGCCGCCAAGCCGAAAACAGGTATTTTAAAATCACTGTTGATGGTAAGTTCATCTTCGTCGAACCAAATGCTGTCGTCGGGAAAAATGGTTTGCATGCCACGGTTTGCGTTGCTGAGTATCAACTCGTCAATGCCATCTTTCTTGAAAACAACTGGCGCCGACATCTGGCTTTGTTTGTAAAAAGCCGATAGTCCGCCAAGCCATTGCCAACGGCGTTTTTCATTGGCAGAGCGAATTGCAAGTTCCTCAGTAACAGCATTTTCACGTTGTGTTTGCTGCAAAGTGAACATGCTTTTTGTGGTAAAATCTTGGTCGAGGCGCATATCGTCGTCTAAAAGCTGCCACGACGTAACATTCTGAATTTTAACTTTTTCCGATGCGTATTTTACCACAAAGCCATCGGTTATTAGCAAGCGCTGATAGCCACAATCGTCGTTGTAGGCTATTGGCAGCGTTTTTTTTGTTGCGGTGTCGAGTTGAGCGTAAGCATATCCGCCTTCGTCGGAATATTCAACATTTAAAGTATTGTCAATGTCCCAATTGTCAAGATTGAGAATCAGACGGCAGCGCCCGCCGATATTTTTTTGCCAATCGCAATGGCTGCCGTCAAATTCGTTTTCAAAAAAGCCATCGGTTTGTTTTCCGCTAATGCCAATGCTGAAAGCCAAGTGCTCATTTGGTTTTTGATAGGTTGATGCTGTGGCGCGCAAAGAGTTGCCGTTTCCTGCTTCAATATCGATTATGGTTCCTTGATAGTCAGCCGGCGACAAAGTAACTATATTGATAATTCCGCCAATGGTGTTGCGACCGAAAAGCGTGCCTTGCGGCCCGCGCAAGACATCAATGCGGCGGACATCCCAAAGGTCGCAATCAAAGGCACTTTTGTTGTAATAGGGCACTTGGTCGATATACATACCAACGGCAGGATTATCGATGCGGCTGCCAATACCTCGCACGTAGATTGACGATGTCGTTTTTGAGCCATAGGCAGGAATGTGCAAGTTTGGAGTGGCGACGGCAAAATCGGCAATCGCCTCAACATGTTGGCGCTCAACCGCTCGCATATTAAAAACCGAGGCCGATAGCGGTTGGGTTCGCATATTGGCTACCGTTTTAAACGATGCTGAAACCGCCACCTCATCAATATTGATAATGGTGTCGCTAATTGAGCAAGCTACGACTGCCGATGTCAAAACACTTAAAAATCCCATCGTTTTTAATTTGCCGCAAAAGTATTTTGACAACTATTAACAAATTAGGACAAAACCGACAATTATTAGGATTTTTTAGAGTTATAAGTTTTTTATCCGCATTACCTACAAAACTTTATATTTGCAACCGCAATTGCAATTAACGTATGGCAGGAAAAATAGCAGTCTTCCCCGGGTCGTTCGACCCCTTTACACTTGGACACCACTCCGTTGTAACACGCGCTTTGCCTCTTTTCGACAAAATAGTGGTAGCCATTGGCAAAAACACACAAAAAAACGGATTCTTCAGCATCAGCGAGCGCATTGAGCTGATACGCGGTGTGTATGCCAACCAACCTAAAATTGAAGTTACAGCCTACGACGGCCTGACAATCGAATTTTGCAAGAGCATCGGCGCAAGTTTTATGCTCCGCGGAATCCGCACCGTATCTGATTTTGAGTACGAATGTGCCATATCCCAAATGAACCAACTGATGGACCCGCAAGTTGAAACCGTCTTTCTGCTTACAACATCAGAACTCACGCCTGTCAACTCAACCATCGTCCGCGACATTCTAACCTACGGCGGCAACGTGAGCCAGTTTGTGCCGGCCGGTATGGATATTGAAGGTGTTTTAAAACGACGAAACCAATCAAAATGAAGATTGCCAAGCAGATAATATCACTTTTTTTGATTTGCGTAGCAACCTCAACTGTCGCACAACAAACCATCGTAATTGGCGGAAACAAAACCTACAAAAACCAGCCAATTGAGGCGTATGCATGCACCGATTACATATCGAACGCAAATCAACTTGTAGGCAAAACAACAGCCGACAGCCTTGGCAATTTCCGACTTGCACTCAACATCAGCCGCACATGCCGGGTGGTGCTAAAACTTGGCCGCGCCAACGGCATACTATATGCCGACACCTCAATGACTTACAATATCATTTTACCCGACTACGAGCCAAGGACAAAAGGCGATATGCTGAATCCGTATTTTACGCCGGACGAGTTCCTTGTCGGCATAAAAAACCCCGACCGATACAACCTTAACATGTATGTCGATTTGTTCGACTATACCTACGAGGATTGTCTTGAACGCAACTACTATCGGATGCTGAAAAATCCAGATAAACACTTCACTGACAGTCTGATAGCCAATATCGAAACTTCGTTTGACAGCATTCCGAACAATTTTTTCAGCATCTACCGCCAATATAAATACGCATGGATGAAATTTATAAGCTACATGCGCGATTGGCGCTATATGTCGCGCGAATATTTTGATAATCAGCCTGTTGAATATCAAAATCCGGCTTATATGGATTTATTTAATCAGATGTTTACCAATTTTTTGCGGTACTACATGAACACTCGCGAAGGCGAGCGCATCTACTCCGATATAATCATGGCTAAAAGTCCCGAAAAAGCCAAGCAGACACTATCGAACAGCCTTGCCGTAACCAACGACACACTGCAAGAAATGGTGCTGCTCAAAAGCATCCACGACGCCCTCTACGACTACTACTTTAAGGCAAGCAGCCTGCTCATCACTCTCGATTCTATCAGACAGACAACCAAAATTGACGAGCACAAGCAGATTGCCGAAAACATTGAACACAAAAACACCATTGCAAAAGCCGGCACCTCAGCTCCATCTTTCTGCCTTGCCGACACGGCAGGCGTTTATCGAAGCGTTGACGAGTTTTTTTGCGAAAAATACATCTATCTCAATTTCATCTCAGTTGACAGTTACGCCTGTACACAAAGCCTTGAACAACTGAAACTTATGAACGAAAAAACAAAAGATTTAATTCAAGTGGTTTCAATATCAATCGACGACGATTTTGACCGCGTAAAACGCCTATTCAAGCGCAACCACTACAACTGGACACTGCTTGACTACAAAGGCGACCCGACTGTTATTGAACGTTACAAAGTAAAAGCTTATCCGTCTTATTTTCTGATAGATACCGAAGGCAATCTATGTATGTCGCCTGCCGCCGCACCATCGGAAGATTTTGAAAAACGCTTTCAACAATTTTATCGCGACCATAGAAAGTGATGTTGGTGTTATAGGTGCTGGGTGTTAGGTGGAGAATTGTAATTTCTAATTCATAATTTGTAATAATGTCACGTTTAATTTTTGCGACCCACAACTCAAACAAACTTTTCGAAGTGAGTAAACTCATTGATAATCAATACGATTTAAGCGGCTTAAACAGTATTGGCGTTACAGATGAAATTCCTGAAACAGGCGACACATTAGAAGAAAACGCACGCATAAAAGCTCGCTACGTGCACGAGCACTTTGGCATGAATGTTTTTGCCGATGACACAGGCCTTGAAGTCGAAGTGCTAAACGGACAACCCGGCGTTTACACCGCCCGCTATGCCGGCGACGAGTGCGACTCGAACAAAAACATGGAAAAATTGCTGAAAGTGCTTGACGGTGAGAACAATCGGCAAGCACAATTCCGTACTGTTATCTGCTTGATTTTAGGCGAAAACGAATATCTGTTCGAGGGAATTGTTAAAGGTAGAATTGCCTTGCAAAAATCAGGAGCTGAGGGATTTGGCTACGATCCTATTTTTATCCCTGATGGCTATCGCAAAACTTTTGCCGAAATGTCAATTGAGGAAAAAAACAAAATCAGCCACCGCGGCTTAGCCATCGAAAAACTCACCAAATTCTTGAAGGAAATCGGCGAATAATGCTTATTGGTGAATCGGACAAGCGTATAACCAGCAATTTGATTATTCGATTAAGCGATTCACCGATTAAACATCATCAATTACAGATACACCTCCAACAATTTTGCCTCGCCATCAATCGGTTTTAGTTCAACCTCTTTCAGCTCGGCAGGTATCAATACGGTTTCGCCTTTAACAATAATAGTTGGCTGCTCTTGATTTGGCGTATAAATGGCTGATTTTCCGTCAATTGCCATATACACCACAAACGAGTCGATACGACCGTAATCAATTTCAATCGGCTTGTCGAAATTGAGTAAATTAGTTGTAAAATGCTGACAACTAACAATTGGCGAACTCAAATTTTTCCGCACCTCGTACTGCGTTTTGTAATTTTTCTGGAATGTATAATCGATGGCATCAACAGCCAAATCGGTGTGCATTGCGCGAGGCTTGCCGTCGGCTCCAAGTCGGTCCCAATCGTAGATGCGATAGGTAATATCAGATGTTTCCTGAATTTCGGCAAGCATGATATTTGGCCCGATGGCATGTATGCGACCTGCTGGAATAAAAAAGACATCGCCTGCCTTAACTTGCTCCCAATTGACAATATTGCGCAACGTTCCATCACGGAAGTTCTCCAAATATTTTTGCTTATCCATTGGGCGGTTAAATCCCGAAATCAGACGGGCACCGGCAGCTGCATCAATTATGTACCACATTTCGGTTTTTCCGCGCGTATTGTGGCGTTGCATTGCCAATTCATCGTCGGGGTGAACTTGTATCGACAGATAATCGTTAGCATCAATAAACTTGAAAAGAAGCGGAAATTCAGTGCCAAATTTTGCAAAAACCTTATCACCAACAAGGTCGCCCATATACACTTCAATAAGTTCGTCGATGGCATTGCCTTGCAAAAAGCCATTGCTCACCACCGACACATCGCCCTCAACACCTGACAGTTCCCAACTTTCGCCAATATTCGGCAACGCACCTTGCGGCTTGTTTAGCTCTGTCGATATGCGGTTTCCGCCCCAAATTCTGTCTTTCAGAATTGGCTCAAATTTTAATGGATAAAGTGAGTTCATATTGTATCGATTTTGCGCCAAAAATATCAAAAAAGAAGCCGATAAAATGATGTTAGGACGCTTACGTTTTGCGATTTTGTAACCAATGTTTTGAGAAATGTCGTTTGATTTGGTGTCAGGCATCGGGGATTGGGAGTCAGATGTCGGATACCAAGAATCTGAAAGCCGATTGCCGGCAGCTGAAATCCACAAGATTATCTGCTAATTGATTGTAAATTTTGCGAATTTGTTATTTTAGCGAGTTGTAAAAATTGCCGTAATGAAATTTGACA
>CALBPW010000311.1 GCA_937899145.1 uncultured Bacteroidota bacterium | reverse complement strand
AAGAAACAGGCGCCGACGCGCTGAAACTTGAAGGTGGCGAGGAAATTCTGCCGATGGTGAAAAAAATTATTGCCGCAGGAATCCCAATTATGGGACATCTTGGACTTACTCCGCAGAGTATCAACGCTTTTGGCACATACGCTGTTCGTGCTAAAGGCGAGGCTGAAGCTGCAAAACTTGTTCGTGATGCGCACCTGCTTGAAGATGCGGGCTGCTTTGGAATTGTACTCGAAAAAATACCTGCTGTACTTGCAGAACGCGTGGCTTCGGAACTGAAAATCCCGATTATCGGCATAGGCGCAGGCGGAAAAGTTGACGGACAAGTTTTGGTTTATGCCGATATGCTTGGCTTGTCGAAAGATTTCGCACCACGCTTTTTGCGCCGATACGCTGATTTACATACAGTTATAACCGATGCCGTCGGCCAGTATATAACCGATGTTAAACAAGGCGATTTCCCGAATGAAAAAGAACAATATTGATTATTTGAAAGTCAGAATGTGGAATATAGGGGTTAGGAATTAGAATGTGGAAAGTAGAATTTAAAACTTCACACTTAAAACTTAAAACATTGGAACGACCATTGATACTTATAACAAACGATGACGGTTACGCATCGAAAGGAATTAGAGAACTGATTAAGATGGTGCAACCTATTGGAAATGTGTTGGTTGTTGCGCCAGCCGAAGGTCAATCGGGCAAATCACACGCCGTGTCGATAGGCAGTTTTGTACGGATGAAAAAATTGCAAGACGATGCCAATCTCACAATCTATTCGGTAACCGGCACACCTGTTGACTGCCTCAAAATGGCACTTGGCAACATTCTGACACGCAAACCCGATTTGCTGATTTCTGGCATCAACCATGGCTCTAATTCGTCGGTAAACGCTTTCTATTCAGGTACAATGGGAGCGGCGCGCGAAGGCGCTTTCAACGGTATTCCGTCTATCGGCTTGTCGCTTTGCGATTACGATGCCGATGCCGATTTTAGTGTTGTTATAAAACACTCTGAACCAATGATTAAGAAGGTGTTAAGCGAAAATAAGAACCCGAATTTGTGCCTGAATGTTAATTTCCCGAAAGTTACAGAATCGGAATTTAAAGGCTTGCGGATTTGCCGTCAGGCGCAAGGTGTTTGGAAAGAGTCGTTTGTCGAAAATACTGACCCGTACGGAGGTAAAATTTATTGGTTGACAGGCAATTTCGAAAACGCCGAGCCTAATGCGGCCGACACTGACGAATGGGCACTTTCAAACAATTACGCACCTGTGGTTCCAATGAATCTTGATAGTACTGATTTTGCTGAATTACAAAATATTAACTATCTAATATGAAAAATACCGAATCGCCAATAGTAGGAATGATAATAGGGTTGATTTTACCAATAATCAGTCTTGCGATAATGTTGCCAATAATAACGTATAGTAAAGGATATGAGTCAGTTGGCGAATGCATTAGACAATTTCAATCGTTTGGGATTTTGTATAAAATAGTCAGTCTTTGCCTTATGCCAAGTGCGGGTCTCTTTTTTTGGTGGATGCATCGAGGACGCGTCAATATGGCGCGGGGCGTGCTGTCAGTTTGCTTACTATACGGTGTGGCAATTCTTGTGATGTATTTTATTTAGATAGCTGATTATCAAAATTCTAAATAGGAATGAAATATTATTTGGTATCGGGCGAGGCAAGCGGTGATTTGCATGGGTCAAATTTGATACACGAACTTAAGCAGACTGACACCAAAGCCGAATTCCGTTTTTTTGGCGGCGACCTGATGGCTGCCGAAGCTGGCGTAGAACCAACTTTGCACTATAACAAGATGGCGTTTATGGGATTCGTAAAAGTGCTGATGAACCTACGCGCTATCAAGAAAAATATGAAGTTGTGCCAAACTGATATTCTTGATTTTAAGCCAGATGCAATCGTCCTTATTGATTTTGCAGGATTTAATCTGCGCGTTGCCCGATTTGCCAAAAGCATTGGATTGAAAACCATTTTTTACATATCGCCAAAAATTTGGGCTTGGAAACAAAGTCGCATCAGAAAAATCAAAAAATACATCGATAAAATGCTGACAATCTTACCTTTTGAAACAGAATTTTATGCGAAATTCAATTACAGGGTAGAATATGTCGGCAATCCACTTTTAGATGCCATCAGCAACTTCGACCGCTCGCAAACCGAAACCAATTTTCGCGCAGCTAACAACTTGACTGACAAGCCGATAATAGCACTTTTGGCAGGAAGCCGGAAGCAAGAGGTTTCGTTTATGTTGCCAGTAATGATTGATGCGGCAAAAGATTTTTCTGAATATCAGTTTGTTATATCGGGAGCACCCGGGTTAGATGTCGATTTTTACAAAACAATAATCCCAACCGATTGCGATTTCCCAATCATCTTCAATCAAACCTATAACTTGTTGCAATTCAGCCGTGCGGCACTTGTAACATCGGGTACAGCAACACTCGAAACGGCACTTTTTGGCGTACCGGAGGTTGTTTGCTACCGAACCGTAGCTCCAAATTTCTTATATCGCATTGGACGTAAATTCTTAAAAGTTAAATGGATATCGCTTGTAAACCTAATTGTTGGTAAAGAAGCCGTACGCGAACTTGTGCAAGTTGATTTCGATAAAGAAACCGTTGCTGCTGAATTACACAAACTGCTTGAAGATGAACAATATAAGCAACAAATGAAAGCCGATTACGCCTACTTGCAGCAGCGGATGGGCAGTTCAGGCGCATCAAAACGGGCAGCCGAGGCTATTGTCAGGTTTATCAGTTGAGATGCTGTTTCTGTGTATAAAGATGTTTGCAAAAAGCAGAAAACACCGTCTCAATTTGTCGAAATTCAGTTACATTTGGCAATATCGGTTTTAAAGCTGATTGGACTGTAACTATTTGAAAAATAAATTGTTGGCAAATTTTATTAAATATATTTTGGTTTTTCTAATTTTGACAATTGCCTTTGTAGCAAACGCTGAGGAGGTGAGGGTCACAATTTTTAGCCAAAGTCAGATTAAGACACTTGTTTTTGAAACCGAGGAGGGGAAATATAGTCTTGTGGCTGATAATCGGCTACTTATGCGGCTCAAAAAAAATGCAATCATCTATTTCACAATTGTTGGTAAAGGTATCAGCGTTTGGGATCAAGATGAGCACCTTGGCATTTTCAACGAGTTGTATCTGACTGCTTCGTCGCGGCGGAGTGTTTTCAAAGTTGAGCCAGCCGTGCCGGCACTCAAAGCACGCTCGTACGACGGTGATTTGAAAGTTACGGCAGTGGGCGGAAATCTGAAAATCGAAAATTATGTCGATGTAAACGATTATCTATCAGGCGTTGTGGAGAGCGAAGCCGGCCCGCGCGCTCCCTACGAATATTACAAAACGCAGGCCATTATTAGCCGCACCTATCTGTATGAAAAAATTTGGCGCGAAGGTGTTGATAAATACACACTTATGGACAATGTCAACCATCAGGTTTATTTAAGTCGGAATCACAAAAACAACATAATCCGCCAAGCTGTCAACCACACTACCGATTTGATTATCGTCGATTCAACCAATATGCCGATAATCGCTGTATTTCATTCAAATTCAGGCGGCCAGACAGCCAATTCAGAAGATGTTTGGCTCTCGCCAACGCCATATTTGAAATCGGTTATCGACTCGTTTAGTCTTAAGCAGCATAACTCAGTTTGGCGCGACACAGTCTCTGTCGACCGTTGGATTAAATACCTGACAACCAATGGAATAAAAATCAATACGCCAAAAGCTAAAATCGATAATCTTACCTACACGCCAACCAGTCGCGAGCGTTGCTATCGGTATATGACCGACACAATTCCGCTCAAAAAAATCAGAACCGATTTTGGTTTCAAATCGGCTTGGTTTTCGATAAAGCCGAAAGCGGGGGGGCGTGTACTTGAGTTTACGGGCTACGGCTATGGGCATGGCGTTGGATTGTCGCAAGAGGGCGCAATGGAGATGGCGCGCCGCAATTACTCATTTATCGACATCATTAATTTTTATTATCAAGGCGTGCAAATTGTAAATATCCACAATATCGAGAAACGCTGAGCGATGTTATAGGTTGAAAGCCTTGCAATTTAGCGGGTTGCTGAAAAATCAGTTTATTACGTATAAATTAAAAATGCGGTTTATTGTTTTAAAATATTGATTTTAAGCATATTAAAGTCAATATCGGTGTTAATATGCCAAAATCAAAAAAAATTGCAGTGGCGGCAACTTCTTTTTTTATTTGTGTCATAAAAATTTACTGATTATGAAAAAGATTAGAGTTGCACTTGTTGGCTATGGAAACATTGGCCATTATGCTCTTGAAGCATTGCAAACCGCTCCTGATATGGAAGTGGCAGGAATTGTGCGCCGTAATGGTGCTGCCGATAAACCAGCAGAACTTGCTGATTACGAAGTTGTCAAATCGATAAAAGAATTGAAAGATGTTAATGTGGCTATTTTGGCAACACCAACACGCAGCGTTGAGGAACACGCAAAAGAGTGCCTTGCTCTTGGCATCAACACTGTTGATAGTTTCGATATTCATACACAGATAGTTGACTTACGCCGCTCGCTTGATGCCGCTGCAAAAGCAGGCAATGCAGTATCGATAATCTCAGCCGGTTGGGATCCGGGCTCGGATTCAATTGTTCGCACACTTATGCAAAGCCTTGCGCCAAAGGGACTTACATGGACAAACTTTGGACCTGGAATGAGTATGGGACATTCAGTTGTGGCACGCTCGAAAAAAGGCGTGAAAAACGCTCTATCAATGACTATGCCACAAGGCGCAGGTATTCACAGCCGCCTGGTTTACGTCGAACTTGAAGACGGATTTACTGCCGGGCAAGTTTACGATGAACTGAAAGCTGACGACTATTTTGCACACGACGAGTTGCACGTTATCCCTGTTGCCAGCGTTGACGACTGCCGCGATATGGGACACGGTGTGCTGCTTGAGCGCAAAGGCGTTTCGGGTAAAACACAAAATCAACTTTTCGAGTTTAAAATGAAAATCAACAACCCCGCCCTTACTGGTCAAGTGCTTGTAAATACCGCACGCGCCTCAATGAAGCAAAAACCCGGTTGCTACACTATGATTGAAATTCCTGTTATCGATTTCCTTTGTGGTGAACGCGAGGATTTGATTAAACATTTAGTTTAAATAGATTTTAAACAGTATTTAAACGCCATTGCAAGTACAGTGGCGTTTTTTTTTGTTGTATTATTCCTGCTACTTTCATTAAATCCTCTAACATTAGACTCATAACCAACCTTTTAAAAATAGAAAAGTGCCACAACTAAATGTTGTAACACTTTTCACACACAAAACGACTAACACTTTCTATATTATTTTCTTGTATTCAAATCACTCTGCATCCATTTAAGACGCTCACTAACAAATGTTTTTATAACTTGCATTTCTTCGGTATACGATTTTTTTTGAGTGGTGGTTGTTGTGGCAGTATTTCCCCAGCCGCCAAAGCCACCGAATCCTCCGAAACCGCCAAATCCTCCAAAACTGCTGCCAGATGTTGAGTAGCCAATGGTATTGGCAGAAGCTGAAAGTGACAGATAATCAGTATTATAGTCGATATATTGAAGGATGTTGTCTAATCCATTCAGCATATTGTCAACTTTTTGGCTTAAAAGATTGATAAAATCGGGGTCTTTGAACATTTGTACAAACCAATCGGCATCGGCAATGTGGTAGCCTTCGGGCTCGTTGTACCAACCATAATCAGTGCCGCCACCAAATCCAAAACCGCCAAAACCGCCAAAGCCGCCGCCCATCATTTGCTCAAATGGATTTCCGCCAAAAGCGAGGTCGAAATCCCAAATTGGTCCCATACGGATAATGCTGTCTTCCATAATATGGCAGTAGCAACTGGTGTACATATTGCCATCGTAGTCTTTGCTTAACTCCTTGATTAAGAACCAGTCGACAAAACTTTCCAAATCGGCAAGTTTTTTATAACCTTTGTCGGTGTCAAGAAAATCATCGCCATATAAAGTTGTTTCGAAGCGGTCGAGGATGCTTTTTACGTATGCGACAGCTTGTGGGTCAGTATCTTCTATACTGTCGTTCGCTACATCTTTGATGTTGAAGTAGTTACCGGTTTTTATGCCGGTTATTTGCCCACTACCTTCTTTGCGGTCGGCTTCAACTAAATATTCGCCCGGAATGCGCTTGTTGCTCATTCGTGCTTGCTCGCAAAGGTAGTAGTTGCCTTTGTGTGCGCCATTTAGCACCAATTCGACAGATTCGCCACTTGGTGTCCAATCAAGGTTTGTGTAGTTGTGTCCCAAATAGTTAGCAAATGCGTTGCGGAAAAATGTGGCATCGTAGTAGTTTGCCAAAAGCACCCAACGTTTGTGTTTTGCCATTCCCAATATTTTCGATTTTTTGTTGAGTTTTATAGCATACGGACGCTTTTCGGTTGTTGCGCTCCATGTTGAATTTCCACGACCGCGGATTTGTACGCCATCAACATCCGAATCGTAATCTAAAACACCGTCTTTCAGGTAAATACGCATTGTTGCGTTGTCCATCCATTCGGTTTTTGATGTAATGTCTTTGCTGTTTGGAGTTTCAATGTAAACCACTGGCAAGCCGCTATTGTACACATTTACAATGTATGTGTGAATGAAATTCGAGTCTGGTGCAACTATTTGAAATGCGACAGGTTTGCTAAAATCGATGGCGGTGCTGTCAGTAAATTGTTCGCTACCACAAGCCATCGCTTTTGCATTTGTGCTAATCGAAAAAGTTGGAATTAGTTTGAAATCAGATAGATATGGAATAAATATGTTTATTGAATCGCCAGTTGAAATTGTCGCTGTATAGTTTTTTAGTAACGCTTGTTTGTTTTTTGCTTGAGAAAAGCCAAATGTAAGTAGTTGATTATCAGTTGTGTGTTTTTCTATTCCCACTATCGCGGGTGTTGTGGGAATTTCAGAAGTTTCAATTACCTTAATATCAGAGTCATCGCAGCTCGTTGACAAAACTGCAATTAGTATAACCGAAAAAGTAACTATTTTCTTCATTTCCGCTCATCATTTTGAACGTGTAAAAGAACGTTTTAATGAAGATTCAGGTTCTTATTTTTACGTATTTTAAGTGCAAATTTGGTTTTTGCCTGTATTTTTTGTGCTTTGCGTCTTTTGCACCAAAATTCCAAAAAAATACACCTTTTGTATCTATTTTTTAAAATGGATTTTATTGATAATCAATGATTAGCGTCTTTTTCTTTTAAAATTGGATTTTTCGTTTCTGAAATTTTTATTATCGATTTTGTTGTTGGGTTTGAATTTTTTAGAAGTTTGAGTAAATGATTTTTTGGATTGTTGCGTGCCTTTTGAGTAGTCAGGTTGCTTATTGCCGCCATCGGCAAGTCCCATGCTACGCAGTTCATTTTCAATATTATGACGATATTCGGGCTTGTACCAAAAGAAAAACCTCCGCTGTTCAAGTTTTTCGTCTTTTGTTTTGGCTGTGTAAACAGGTTCCATTGTGTAAGGGTTGATGCCCGTGTAATATATTGTGGTTGAGAGTGTCATGGGTGTCGGCGTAAAGTCTTGCACTTGCTCAAGTTTGAAGTCAAGTTTTTTGGTTTCGAGCATTAGTTGTGCCATATCGCGCTTGGTGCTGGCGGGGTGGCTCGATATAAAATATGGTATAAGTTGCTGATTTAGACCTGCTTCCTGATTTTCTTCGCGGAAAATTTTATTAAATTGCTTAAATAGTTCAAAAGTCGGTTTTCGCATCATTTTTAGCACATTGTCCGATGTGTGTTCCGGAGCTACTTTTAGTCGCCCTGACACGTGACTGCGAATAAGTTGCCGAATGTATTCCATCTTGTCGGGCGTTGGTGCTGAGTAGTTTAGCAGCAAGTCGTATCTAATACCACTGCCAATAAATGCCTTCTTAATCAGGCTATTAGCCGATACTTTCCGATAAAGTTCTGTTAATGGTGCGTGGTTGGTATTCAGATTTTTGCAAATGTTTGGAAATATGCAAGATGCGCGGTGGCACTTCTTGCAAATTGATGTGTCGTTGCCATGTAAGTTGTACATATTGGCCGATGGTCCGCCTAAATCTGATAGATAACCCTTAAAATCAGGCATTTGTACTACTTTATCAATTTCGCGCATTATCGATTCTTCAGAGCGGCTAACTACAAATTTGCCTTGGTGTGCCGATATGGTGCAAAACGAGCAACCACCAAAGCAACCGCGGTGTAGGTTGACTGAATGCCTAATCATCTCGTAGGCGGGAATGGTTTTGCCTTTGTAGCGCGGATGGGGAAGACGTGTGTATGGCAAATCGAATGAAAAATCAACTTCGTCTTGCGTCCATGGTTCGTGTTGCGGATTGACTATCAGTACTTTATCGTACATTCGTTGCAAAATTCGTGTTGCGTGCCATTTGTTCGATTCTTCTTCAATTGTCCTAAAATCGCGAGCGTATGCAATTTTGTCTTTCAAACTTACTTCGTACGACGAAAGTTCAATATCGCTATTGGTTATGTTGTCTTTTAACCAGTTGATATTGCGCAAAATAGCTGTTTGCGGGACATCGGTCATTTGTTCTACTTTGTCGCCTCGTTGAAAGCGAAGGGCAAGTTCGATTAATGTTTTTTCGCCCATTCCATAACTCAAAATGTCGGCTTTTGTATCGTATAAAATGCTGGGTTTCAGCGAGTCAGACCAATAATCGTAATGTACAAAACGACGTAGCGAGGCTTCAATTCCGCCCAACACAATTGGTACATCGGGATAAAGTTTTTTGAGTATCTTGCAATATACAACTGACGCGTAATCAGGGCGTTGGCCTGCAATGCCACCTGCGGTATAGGCATCATCGGAGCGGCGGCGCTTGTTGGCGGTGTAGTGGTTTACCATTGAGTCCATACTGCCAGCCGTTACACCAAAAAACAGGCGGGGGCGGCCAAGTTTGCGGAAATCGCGAAGGTCGTCGCGCCAATTGGGTTGTGGAACAATGGCAACTCTAAGTCCTTGTGATTCAAGCGTTCGTCCAATAACTGCCGCGCCAAACGAGGGATGGTCGATGTAGGCGTCTCCATTAAAAAGTATGACATCAATGTAATCCCAACCGCGCAGTTCAACCTCTTTAGCCGAAGTTGGCAACCAATCGGTTAGTTGATGGTTAGCATATAGATTATCAGCTTGTTGCATAATTATTTATTCAGCCGCAAGATAGCGTATTTGTGTTGATAATGTGCAACGTTTTTGTTTTTCTCAAAAAAATAAAATACCGAATGGAAATCTTCAGACTCCCATTCGGTATTACAGCTTTTTTAGAGGGAGAAGCCGCTTCGTTTGGTTTGGGTTTAGAAGATTGAGTCGCTTCGCTGTTGAGAAGATAGTTGAGACGCAAAGTGTTGTGTTTCAGGAATTTTAGTCGCCTGTACTTTTAATATTCTGATTTTCAATTGTAAAAGTGCATTTTTAAGTTGCCAAATGTAGTTGCAAAACCGATAAAGCAATTGAAAGCCGCAACTGGTATCGTAGTTGCGGCTTTCGACATTCTGCATAACCCGTTGGCGGAATTAAAGTAACGCATATTTAATTTTACCAATGGGCTGAT
>CALBPW010000310.1 GCA_937899145.1 uncultured Bacteroidota bacterium | reverse complement strand
GTTTTTGCTTCATCTATTCCATCTCTTCTTATAGAACGAATAGCCACTTTAGAATCTTCTCCCATTTTCTTTACATCTTTTACTATTTCTTTTCTTCTTTCTTCATTTAATTCAGGAAAGTTTAATCTTATGACTTTTCCATCATTGTTTGGAGTAATTCCTATATCTGATGCAATAATTGCTTTTTCTATATTGATAACGTACTTGTTGATACAATAAAACTTCGCGATTTAAACTCAACATTCAAATATGATATATGTGGCGGTTGGAATACTCGTAAATACCGCATACTACTCGATAGTTTAAAAAATGCGAAAAACATTAAATGAACATACAAGAAATTCAATTTCATATCGCACATTTTTTTAATAATAGCTTTGAAATTCAGAATCAAAGTTCTACTTTTGCGAACTCAAAATTTAAAGTTATTTAAAATAATACTACAATGAAGAAGGACATACATCCCAGTAATTATCGCCTTGTAGTGTTTAAGGACATGTCGAATGGTCAGATTTTCATCAACAAATCGACTGTCAACACTAAAGATACGATAGAGGTAGAAGGGGTTGAGTATCCATTAGTGAAACTCGAAATCTCAAGTGCATCACACCCATTTTACACCGGTAAGATGAAATTGGTTGACACCGCTGGTCGCGTTGATAAATTCCGCAACCGCTACGCCAAATTTGAGAAAAACAAGAAATAAACGTTTCTACCATACATTAAAAGCCGTTCAAAACCTGAACGGCTTTTTTTGTCGCTTACGACGCAAGCTCATCTTAATCAACCGCATCAGCACACTATTCCTTTTCGTCCCAACAAACTAAAATTCGTCCCAACAACCTGCTATATGTACCTAAAAAAGCCGCCTCTGTCCCACCCTATTGCCTATTTGAAATTGTTGTTTTTGATTTGCACTCACAATCGAAAACAAAAATGATAGAATCGCTACTCATCGGACTTAGTACAAGTGCATCGTGCATAGCATCGTGCGGCAACATTATTTTATCAATAATAATGACCGAAAAGAAAACGGTTGTCAAATCGTTTTTATTGCTCGGTTGTTTTATGATTGGCAGATTATTGATATATAGCACAATTGCCGTTACAACATCTGCTGTCGGCTCAAACGTAAGCATTACACCAAAATTTACGGCTATTAGCCTGATAGCAGTCAGCTTACTTATGTTAACTTACTGCATCGGCAAAACAAAGCAATTTTGCCTTAATCATAGTTTTACACGCAAAATTTACAAATCATGCAACGGACAATCAAATTTGATAGCATTTGCAGCCGGCGCATTATCGTCAATTAACATCTGTCCACCAATTATCAGCCTGATTGCGAGCACAATAGGCACCATAAATATATTTGGCAGTTTTCTTTTATTCTTCATTGGTTCATCGGTTTTCTTTTTGCCGATGCCACTAATTGGCGCTATAAAAAATACCGGCGCAGTGGTGAAAATTGGTCGCTGCGCGGCTCTTTTGGCAAGTGTCATTTTCTTAATAAAAGGAACTATGATAATGATTAATAGCTAATTATGAATTATAAGTTGTTTATAGGTTTTAAAATTTAGAAAGATGAGAAAAGTATTGAAAATCACATTTTTAGCATTCATCGGACTGCTAATTGTTTTTGGAGTTTACGCATGGAGCTTATTCGGCTCGCTTGTTAATGGAGCATTGTCTGTCAAGAAGTTAGACGAACACTTTTACTACATGGAGTACAAAGGCGACGATGGCTTTGCCGAATTGCTGCAAAATGGAGGCGCCGAAAGTGCTGATGCGCTTGTTGGCTATGTCCTGAATTTCTTATCGAAAGGGCATTACGCACTGCCATCGGCTAATCCGCAGAAAACGCCATACGGCTGCTCTACACTAACATCTCGCACACCCGATGGCAATGTGCTGATGGGTCGCAATTTCGATTTTTCGTCAGGAACGGCCATCATTCTGCATTCTACTCCAACCGGCGGCTACAAGTCGATAGCTACCTTCAATGTTGATTTTTTCGGGTTTGGCGAAAATTGGTTGCCAGAAGGATTTGCAAATCAATATATGGCACTGTCATCACTATTTTTTGCATTAGACGGTGTTAACGAAAAAGGCTTTGCAATTGCCGACCTTATTGCTGGCGACAACGTTGAGACACACCAAAACACAGGCAAACCAGCACTTACAACAACCTCAGCCATTCGTTACCTGCTTAACAAGGCAGCATCTGTTGATGAGGCTCTTACGCTGCTCAACAGCATCGATATGCACTCCGATATTGGCGCAGCACACCATTACGCAATGGCAGATGCCACAGGCAAAAGTGTGGTTGTCGAATATGTTGATAATCAAATGATTGTAACCGAAACAAAAGCTGTAACAAACCATTATTTGTGCGAGGCGAAACGCAATGTCGGACTTTACGCATACGACCACCGATACGAGCAGCTTTGCCAACAATACGACCAAAACGACGGGGAAATGAACTTGCAAAAATTTACCGAAGTTATTGAGAGCGTATCGCAGCCAACGCAAGGCGATTTTTGGGGTACAATTTGGACAACAGTGATGGATTTAACCTCGCCATCAATCACTTACTATCCTCTTTGCAATTTCGACAAACCCTTTCACTTTGACCTAAACCAGTAAAAAAACTGCAAGATTCGGTATTAAGTACTTTTGGCTGAGAAAGTTACAAAACATCAATACTGATGTTCAAAACACCTCACCCCGCTCCCTTTATGCCTATAAATTTTTAAAAATATAGATAACTAACTTAACAATAAAATAATTAAAACTTTAATAACTATGGATAAGAAACCGACCTACTGGAGCACAGGCAAAATTGGCAAAAGTTTGTTGCTGTTTATGCCAATGCTACTTATGATACTACTTATGTTGACGGGCAGCGCAAAAGCCGCCGACGGAGCAACATTAACCGCATTGCTATTAACAATAATGTTTTTCGCTGCGATTTTTTGGATGATAATTTATACTGGCAAAACCGATAAATGGCGAGCAATAGCATTTATTGTTTCAGTGCTACTATTCTGCATTTCATTCATTAACAACTTGATAGCAGAGCGCGGCAGCATGACATTTTCGAATGCTGAAGAGCTTGGCTGCAACATTCCGCTTTGCCACATTGTAACCACAATGATGATTATCCCAGCTGCCGTGAAACAGACAATTTTATTTCCGGGCAGCTTAGTTGAAGGCTTTGCCTCAATATCAGCAATGTTTATTATTGTACTGACATTCAGTATTATACTTGGTCGTGGATTTTGCAGTTGGGGCTGTTTTTATGGAGGTTGGGACGATGGCGCAAGCCGCATCCTTAAAAAGCCTGTAATCAAGAACGTTAACAACAACTGCAAGCGGTTTTCATTTGCAATGCTGATTATAATGGCGTTATGGTCGGCTGAAGTTGCCGAGCCCACCTACTGCAGCTGGCTTTGCCCCTTTAAAGCAGTAACTGAAAACGAGCGCATTGTTGATACCATCTCACTGATTAAGAATATTATATTCACTATCACATTTGCCACACTCGTAATAATATTGCCACTATTGACAACAAAACGCATTCAGTGCGCAACATTTTGCCCAATGGGTGCATTATTATCGCTATTTAACAAAATAAACATTTTCCAAGTTAAAAACAACACAAACAAATGCATTGGTTGCGGCAAATGCGACAAAGCCTGTCCGATGCTGGCTATTGAGAAACATTGTCCAACATTGACTTGCTCAAAATGTGGAAAATGCGTTGATATTTGTCCAACAGGCTCCATGCGCTTCCACATAAAAGGCACTCCAACCGACAAACATGCGACAATAGCACGCACATTGCTCATTTATCCAGCCTACATCTTTCTTGTAACACTTTGTGGCGGCAGTGTAATTGGTGGACTGACATTCATTTTTAAACTTTTTATCTGATTAAATATGAAAAAGATAACTTCATTTTTAGCATACTTTTGGGCTTCACTTGGCTCGCTCATAATATTAGTGGCATTTATTGGCATGAGTGGCTGGCAACAACTATCACTCAGGCTTCCGTTTATGCGCCTCGACCCTCAATATTCTAGCGGCGCAATAACCGATACTGTAATTAACAATAATCAAACAGTTTTCGTGCACGAAAACGTTTTTCCGGGCGTTTTTCGCCAAAGCAAAACGGGCTTTGTCCAATTAGATGTGCTTGGTACAAATATCGACACCATTAAAATTGATTCAATATTGATAAACAATAATTTAACATCAATTTCCGCAACCACCGACAAAGCAAAAGCAGATAATTTTGAAGTTGTAAGCTTTGCTAAAACGCACGACAAATGGATAATTCGGCTTAAAGTGGAAAAATAATGTTAAATTTTTGAAATAAACGGATACATTTGCCTTATTAGAACAAAAAAAAACAAAAAATGGTCTATAAGAAAGACATAGCCAAAGTTCTCACCGCCAACAACATCATCACCTATATGCAATCGCTGCACAATGAGGAACAGCGACGCAACCTTATGCGTTTTTTCAAAACGGGCAAGGGCGATTACGGCGAAGGCGATGAGTTTATCGGGCTAAAAGTGCCGCAGACACGGGAAATTGTAAAACTGTCGAAAGACCTGCCGCTGGCGGAAATTCCAGAGTTGCTCACCAACCGCTTCCACGAAATTCGATTATGCGGATTTCTGTTGCTCGTCGATAAGTTTGAAAAACAGGCTACCAAGCGGCTGACCGATGACGAAACGGCCATTGGCATACGCGATGAAATAGTAAATATGTATCTGAAATATACCAACTATGCCAACAATTGGGATTTGGTTGATTTGTCGGCGCCCAAAATTATAGGGCTTTGGCTGACACTACCTACGCATTTGGGCGATAAGCTGACCATTGTCGATTCGTTGGCAAAAAGCGGCAACCTTTGGCGTGAGCGTACCAGTATGGTGTGCACGTGGATGACATCGCGAATGGGGGAGCCTCAGTGGTGTCTGCGCTACGCTACAATGCACCTGCACCACACGCACGACCTTATGCACAAGGCTGTCGGCTGGATGCTACGCGAGTTGGGTAAACAATGCAGCATGGACCTACTACGCGATTTTCTCGAAAAAAACATACACCAGATGGCTCGCACAACTCTCCGTTATGCCATCGAAAAAATGTCAGCCGACGAACGGAAATATTGGATGAAACTATAAAAAGCAACGACCTGTTTCTTGACACGTATTTTTCAAGTGTGTACTTTTGCATTGTCAATAAAAATAAGATACTATGGAGGTTAAACAAATAATTCCACTCGCAATGCTTGCCGTGCTGTCGGCTTGCGGAAACAGCAAACAATCAGAATCTAAAGATATGAACACATTGACATTCAATGAGCGGCAGGCGGCGTGTATGTCGGCCATCGCCTGCTATGAGGCACAGGGCGACCTTGTGTCGCTCGAATCGGCCATCCACAACGGTTTGGAAACCGATTTGACGGTAAGTCAGATTAAGGAAGCGCTTTCGCAACTCTATGCCTACACGGGCTTTCCGCGCTCGCTCAATGCGCTGGGCGTGCTGCAACGTGTGGTGGGCGACAGGGAAGCGAAGGGCGTGAAAGTGCTGGCGGGCAGCGAGGCATCGGCTCTGCCAAAGGATTACGACGCACTGAAACAGGGCGCCGAGGTGCAGACCCAACTGTCGGGACAGCCGTTCAATTATGATTTCTGCCCTGCCGAGGATTATTACCTGAAGGCGCATCTGTTCGGCGACATCTTTGCCCGCGACATTCTTACCCACGCCGACCGCGAATTGGTTACGGTGAGCGCCCTTGCTGGACTGGAAGGCGTTGAGCCACAACTGAATGCGCACGTTCGTGGGGCACGCAATATGGGCGTTACCGACGAGCAACTGCAACAGATTCCTGTGGCGTTGGCGGCGAATGGTTGCAAGGCGGCCGCGTCGAGGGCACTGAAGGCCGTGAACGCGTTATTGGGCGTTGAGGACAACAACCGCAGCGCGTACGACCAAGTTGACCTGAAATCGTATTGGCGGCGTGGAAACCCGAACGACGCTTACGCACAATACTTCACGGGGCGCAGTTACGTGTCGCCTTACGGTGAAAGTGTTGTGAATGTGACCTTTGAGCCTGGTTGCCGCAATAACTGGCATGTGCGTCACGGGGCCGTTCAGGTAGATCG
>CALBPW010000309.1 GCA_937899145.1 uncultured Bacteroidota bacterium | reverse complement strand
TTCCCTACACGACGCTCTTCCGATCTACTCCGATGGTATTGCTGACCAGTTTAGTGGCGGTCGCGATATGCGCAAATTCACCATTCGCAGGCTTAAAGAGATGCTGATTGAACAACATTCGAAACCTTTTGAACAACAAAAATTGCTGATTGCCAAAAAGATAGACGATTGGAGGAAACCTAAATCAGGATTTGGCAAGCAAAGCGACCAAGTTGACGACATACTACTTGTCGGGTTGAGAATCAGTTAAAAAATTCGATTTGCCGATGTACACCGATTTTCAATCACAGTTGCGAGCCAAACTTGCCGAAATTGGCAATGCAGGGCTTTTTAGAGGCAAAAACATTATATCCGACAAGGCTGTATTTGAGATGGATGGTGAGAAAATCCACAATTTCCGAAATCCAGATTTTTTCGCATCCGATTATTTTAGTGCTGATAATCAAACAGATGCTGCAATCGATGTTTTTGCAGAACTTGAAAGTGGAATCACAAAATTGTTAAATGCCGAATCTTGCTTATTATTGAACTCATTATCAGATGTTTATCAAGTAATATCGTTGCAATTGCTAACACGCGGCGATGCCATAATTTTTGATACTCCAAGCCTTTACCAGTTGAATGCGGCAAACTGTAAAGCGACAAAATACAAATTCCATAATACCGACCTTACCGACATTGAAAAACAATTGAAACTATCGCAAGCGCAACAAAACCGGCTTTTGATAGTTGATGCGGTCAGCATTGCTTCGGGTAATATTGTGCCTTTAAATCAGCTGTTTGCACTTGCCGATAAGTATCATAGCCTTGTAGCCATCGACCAAACATACTCCGCCGGTTTGCTTGGCGCAAATGGGGGCGGAGTTGGCGAAGTGTTTGAATTGAGTGGAAAGGCGGAAATTGAAATCGGCACATTAACAAAGGCATTTAATTGCAAATCAGGGGCTTATATTGCCGGACGGAAGGAAATTGTCGACTTTTTACGGCAACAATGCAATTTGCCAACAATGTCAGCAAGCATCTCAAAAATCGATGCGCAAAATGCAATTTCAGCCATAAACCATTTAAAAGAAAACATCTCGCAACGCAACTATCTGCAACAGATAGCCAATTTTGCGATTCGTAAATTTTACGGATTGGGTTTCGATATTGCGCCAACACAAACAAATATGGTATCCGTTATTGTTGGCAACAATCAAAAAGCCGAACTTTTTGCGCAATATCTGCAAAAAAGCGGAGTGCTTACAACGTGCTTGACAAGTCCGCTTATTGATAAAGATAATGCGAGAATTGTGCTGCAATTTTCTGCTCAACACACTCAAAACGACGTTGAACAAGTTGCCGAAATATTTAGAAAAGCGGCAAAAACAATTCGCTTTTTCGATAATTAACAGTTTTACAGATATTTCGAATCGAAAAATTTTCTTGCTAATAAATTCAGAAAGCACTTGCACAAACCAAAACTTGCATTACTTTTGCACCCGCATTACAGCATTGGCGTATGGTGTAATGGTAGCACATCAGATTTTGGTTCTGCCAGTCAAGGTTCGAGTCCTTGTACGCCAACAACCTTCGGCAGTTTTGCCGAAGGTTTTTTTATTTTTGCACATGCGCAGTTTTCTAAAAATATCCATCACTACTTTGTTGATAACATCTTGTGCCGCAGGTGCTATTAGACATCAAATTGTTGATTATGAATTATGTAAGCATCAAATTAAAATTGATAAGATAATTCAAATCGGACTGCCCGAACCATTTTTGGCATCAGATAGTTTGGCTATTTGCAAAACTGAATTCGAACAGCTTAAATCGCAACTTGTTTTAGTTCAGCAAAATAACATTGATTCGCTTAAAGTTCAAATTGAGCGTGCTCAATCGGAATTGGAAACAGCCAAAAGCGATGCTATGCGTAAAATAATGCTAAAAGGCATTAAATCAATGGAATATAAAGTTAGTTTGTTGGCAAAGATTATTGATATGTACGAAAACGAGCCGCAGCAAACCAGTTTGGCTTTGATTTACAATAATATAATCAATTATCAGCAAATGCCCGATTCATTGCTCGCTTACACCGTAAGCTGCTCTTTCTCAGGACGGCAAGGCGCATTACCAACAGAGAATTTCGAGCGTCGCTATCTGATTAAAGGCGACAGCATTTGTGCGGAAATTATTGTGCCATAACGTATCGTCCGGCAAAAAGCATTGTATTGTTTGCGGAGTCCCAAATAAAATATATGAATGGTCTATCAGCGGTAAATCGTTTTAATTGAGGCATATAAGCTGATTTCAAATTCATTATGACAGCTGTTGCCGCAGCCGCTTCTGTGCCTTTTTCTTCCACTTCAATAACAGCTTTGTGTAGCACTTGACTTATTTTCAAATCGTTGCGCAATGTCATAAGCGAAAAATCAGCATTGTTGCTAAATGCTTCAGTTACACCCATTTGCTTTAGTAAGTTTGTAAATTCGATGTCGGTTTCAATTTTGAATTTAGGTATCGAAATTTCAACTTCTTGTTCTTCCATTTTTTGCATAATTGACGTTAAAGAATTGAATTGCAATGCCGTTTCAACGCTATTAAAATGGTTTTGCGCAGGTAGCAGAAAAAACATCTGAAATCTGTCTGATGAGTATGGCAGACTGACGATTTTCATCGTATCGTTTTCAAAATATTTAAGATGCTCCGTTTGTTTCATAAAATTAAGTTCAGCCTCGCTGCCATCAATTGAGTGGAATTTGTGTGTGCGATTGTTGCTGCTTCTAAACTGACTTTGCCAATTGCATTTGAAGCAGATAGCATTTGTAAGCACTAAACGCGTGTCGCGGCTAATAACATTTGGCGATACAAGTTCTTTTATCATTCCGTTTGTTTCTGCCGATACCCATTTATTTATGGTATTGCAAGTCCTTTTTCGGTTTTATTTTCAGGCATTTGATATACAGTATCGCTTCTTTGCATTTGGGCTTCTCTCGCCCTTTTAAGGTCAATGCTGTCCACCAC
>CALBPW010000308.1 GCA_937899145.1 uncultured Bacteroidota bacterium | reverse complement strand
AGCCCACAAACTCAGACAGTTCAAGAGCATCGAGTATGGTGTATTCTCTGAAATTGTTGAGTTTGCTCTGCACTCTATCCCGCACAACTGGCAGAATGCCTGTGATATAGGCTAAGGCAATGGCAGAACTCAATGTTTCGCTTTTGAAAAGTCCGTTGAGGAACTTCAAGTAATCGGCAAACAAATCTGTCCCAAATTCATCGCGAACAAGGCAATCGTATTCATCAAGAATGATTACAAAACGCTCATTTGTAGCAGTATAGACATCTTGAATACAATTGGCAATGGTAGCATTAGGCGTAAATTTTATTTGTGGAAACTGTTCGTGAAACTCAGTGCGCACTCTATCCGTCAACAACTCAAGCATGTGTGACCCTTGAGGTACATTCTGATATTCACTTGCAATGTCTATCTTTATGAAATTGAGTTTATTGAGATATTTTTCGTAATTGTCGGCTTTTGCAATCTTCAAATCCTTGAACAATTCGCGCGAATCGCAGCCTTTTGAATAATATGCGCAGAGCATTTTGGTGGCTATCGTCTTTCCGAAACGGCGCGGACGTGAAACACAAACGTATTTATTCGCCTTATCAATGAATCTATTCAATTCACTTATTAACATTGTTTTATCAATGTAAATGTCTGCTGCCAAGGTCTCTTTGAAACCAATGTTGCCCGGATTGAGATATATGCCCATTGTCTTAATCGATGTTTGATTGCCCAAAGATAAGAAAACAAACTATTTTGCCATATACCTTAAAAAAGTAATTGACAATGAAAACTTTATAAATGGCGATACAATGCACGTTGGCAAAGGGCTGTGAGGCTTTATCCCCAGAAAAATCCAACTTTCACCTTTCAATTCTTGAAGTGTTTATTGTCCTTGTTTTCTGTGGTTTAAACCCGTTTATACGCCATACAAGCGTGGCATCAAAGTTGTTGTACTCTTTTTGTTTGTAATAATCGTATTGCTCACCGAATTTTGTTACCATTGGCCATGGTGTCGATTTTTCAAGAATATCAGTCCAACTAAGGGTTAGAACCAAATTCTGTCGGATTGCCCAACGCAGCCCTAAATCAAAATCCCATTTGTCGTTCAAATCAGTTGTGCCTTGAATACATTTCGATACATAACCCACAAGCATTGTTAACGATAAATCGGGCTTCGATTTTGAGACTCTGAATGTGTTATTGGCTGACAAAGCGTAACATAACTTGCTGCGACTGAACGAATTACCATGAAAATTACTGTGCTTGTAATATTGATTGATCAAATTGGCAGAAAACTCCACATTCCAAAAGCCGACTGTTACAGGCACTTCGGCCCCAATTCCTGACTGAATATATTTGTTGAAATTGGTGAACTGAAAAATCACCATCTCGTTTGCAGCATCTACATACGGAAGTTGGCAGAAATATTTGTTGCGATACGAGCAGAACGCTGAAAACAAATAGCGTTTTCGCAGAATATAAGCAATATTGGCATCGTAGCGTGTTTCGGGTTTAAGCTGCGGATTTCCAATAATATAAGAATACGAAGTCTGTTGTTTAGATTGCGGATTCACCACCCAATACGCTGGATAGCGCTTGTTGGTTGATAGCGACAACTGAAACAGACTGCGCCTGATAGGCCACGTTACCGACAAACTCGGAAATAAATTCCATTCGCGCCATAGGTTAGTTTTGATGCCATTATTATCATAATCTGAATTGAAATATTCGGTTTCTATCGTCAGACTTAGCTCGATGCTATCGCGCAATGTACTCGATGTTTCGATGTAGAAACCACCCCGTTGCTCGTCTTGCTGGTTTCGTTGGATACTATCGTTATTGGGCTGATAATTACCATTATCATCATTAAAAAGATAATCAATTTTAGTTTTTGAACGCACCAATGTCCCATTCATGCCAGCAGTCAATGTGCACTTGTCTGAAATCTCTCTGTTGTAGTTTAAATTAACTTTTCCTTGATTAATGTCTTGTCCCGATTTGTTAACATAATCCAACGTCAAATTATAGTCATTATATCCTTTGTATAATTGCTCATCATCATCGGAGTATGATAAATAGTCTGCCGTAAACTCAAAATCGTACAACTCCCATTTTAGATTTGCATTTTGCAAGATTTCATTCTTATCATCATTAATAACCGAGCCGTAGCCATAACCAACAGTTTTATAGATTTTATATTTATCGTATTTAACATAATAGTACATTGAGAGTTCATTTTTATCAGAAAAGGCATAATCGGCAGCCAACCGAAATTTGCCATTATCAAGCTCCACTTTACCCAAAGAATGCTGACCAAATTCCACAGAAGGTTGCAACCATGAATCAATATAGAATCTTGTTTCTTCGAATGAAGCTGTGTGATATTTAGAATCCCGACCACTCGCCAAAAAATCAAGATAGAGTTTGTCTCCTTTAAATGAAGTGTTCAGACGGCCGCCGTAGCTCGAATAAAATTCCTGTTCAAAATTAGGAGCAAGTTCCATAGCCCAAGGACTGCCGCCTTTTTTTGTTTTGTCTTTCACAATATTGATAACCGCCCCGTGTACACCGTATTTTGCAGGAGCACGATACATCACTTCAATATTCCGCACATCGTTTGCCGACATCGATTTCAGCATCTCGGCCACTTGTTCGTTCGACATCAGCGATGCCTTACCATCAACAATAAGCGTCAGGTTTGAAGCTCCTATCAGGCTGACATTGCTGCCCGACAGCTTCACACCCGGAATCTCTTTCAACAAATCGAAAGCCGATGACACTGTCTTTTGCTCCTTTGCTTTAGCCACATTATAGACCAGACTGCCGCCTTGCTTGACAGTAACCACTGGCGCATAAGCCACCACATCAATGGCTCTTAGCTCAGTTGTTTTGTCGGTAAGGACAATATTTTTGCATGGCGAATAATCTGAATTACTGAAAGTTACGATTTTTGTTTGATACGCTAAATGCTGAACAAGCAGGCGTCCGTCTTTAACAGATTTATCAAAAAGATAACTTCCTGAGCTATCGGTAGTTACAACATCAACAAAAACCGAATCAGCTGTTTGTAAAATAACAACTGCCATAGGAACCGGCTCTTTGCTGCTGTCGGTTATTGTTCCACTGATTGACTGCGATTTGACACAAATCGACATTAACAATATTATGAACGTTAAATGTAGTTTTTTCATTATTCAGACAAGGTTGAGTTTATTTACATTAAACAATAATAGTGCAAGATTATGCTGTAACAGATATTGCATAATACTAATCTGATGTTAATTGTGCAAACCAAAAAAAAAAAAATAGAAAGCAAATTTTCCGCAGTTTTTTTTTGAATCAAATTTAGCATAACATCTATTGTTCTGTTATATAATATTTTACAGGTGTGATGTTTTGGAGCATCGGTAGGTGCTTCTAATTCAACTTTTCCGCAAACCGTGTGCAGCCCAATCCGTGTTGCCGCCTCGCTTGTGCCAAGCAGTGAGACTACTTAGGGAGGGAGGAAACCACAGAAAATCACACGCTAACAACAAAAAAGAACTTTATGTTTGAATGATGTTTAAATGCCATTGTGGTAAATTCTGTAACTTTGCACAATAAATGTAAAACTAATAATTTGCAAACGGCAAGTAACGATAAGTGTATCTGGCTTAGCCACAGTCAATTAAACAATATACCGATTAAACAATGGACATAATAAATCTGTCGTTTACCAACAAACGTTTTGAAACTCACCAAATTACGATTGGAAAATTGCAGATGGGAGGCACAAATCCCATTCGCATACAATCGATGGCAAACACGCCAACGCATGATGTAGCGGCATCGGTGGCGCAAGCAATTGAAATTTTTGACGCTGGAGCGGAATTGGTGCGGTTTACGGTTGTTGACGTAAAAGACGCCTATGCGCTGAACGATATTAAGCAACAACTTGTGGCTAAAGGTTATACACAGCCAATTGTTGCCGATGTCCACTTCAATCCAAACTTAGCCGACATTGCCGCGCAATATGTTGATAAAGTGCGGATTAACCCCGGAAACTATCTCGAAAAACGCGCAACTTTCACAAAACTTGAATTTACCGACGAGGAATATCAAACCGAACTCGAAAAACTCGACAACCGGCTACTTAAATTGCTGAATATCTGCAAAGAACACGGCACAGCACTGCGCATTGGCACCAACCACGGCTCACTATCCGACCGCATAATGTCACGCTATGGCGATACGCCAGCCGGTATGGTTGAAGCAACAATGGAATTTTTGCGCATCTGCCAAAAATATGATTTTCAAGATGTTGCCGTCTCGCTCAAATCGAGCAACACGGTGGTGATGGTGCAGGCTTACCGCTTGCTTGCAAAGCAGATGACCGCCGAGCAGATGAACTTCCCTGTGCATCTGGGCGTTACCGAAGCCGGAACGGGCGAAGAGGGCGTCATCAAATCGGCGGTTGGCATTGGCACACTGCTGACCGACGGCATTGGCGACACCATCCGCGTATCGCTCACCGGCAGCCCCGCCTCTGAAATCGCACCCGCGCAACTGCTTGCCAATTACTTCGCAAGCAGCGACAAGAACGTGAAAATCAAATACAACGAGCCAGTAGTGCTCAATCCGTTCGGTTTCAACAAGCGTGACACAAGTCTCAACCCATCGTTCGACAATAAGAAACCATTGGTAATCTGCGATTTACCCGACCTTTCGATGGAAACGCTCAAATCGCTCAACATAAGTTTCGACAAGGCGACAATGACCATAAGCGGAAGCCGGCAATCGCCCGACGTGCTGTATTTTGGCTCTCCAAATATCGATTTGCCTGATTTTAAAACAGATAACATTTCGCTTCTTATCGACTACAAAGCATGGATTAAAGACAGCAATTACGAGCCTCTTTACGGATTAGACACTTATCTGTCAGCAAAATACAAATCAGACAAACGCAATTGGGTAATGGTCAGCCTTGATAGTTTGACAACCGAGGCGATGGAGAAACTAAAAGCCGACAAAACAGTGGTGCTGATACTTTGCTCGATGTGTGTAAACCAAGCCGCTGAGCAGCGTGCAATGTTTAACACACTGATTGCAAATGGGGTTAATCTGCCTGTTGTTGTCAGCAGCATCTATAAAGAACCCGATTTGGCAAAATTTCAGCTTAAGGCTGCCGCCGATAATGGAATATTTTTTATCGACGGATTAGCTAACGGATTGTGGCTCAGTAATTTTACTAACGTTCCGACAAACAAAATCTCAGAAACAGCCTTCACCATTCTGCAAGCCGCACGCGCCCGATACACCCGCACCGAGTACATAGCCTGCCCATCGTGCGGACGCACCCTCTACAACATTGAAAAGGGATTGGCCGAAGTTAAAAAAGTAACAGCGCACCTATCAGGCTTGAAAATTGCCGTAATGGGCTGCATTGTCAACGGTCCGGGCGAGATGGCTGATGCAGATTACGGATATGTAGGTGCTGGACGGGGCAAAGTAAACCTCTACAAAGGCAAAACACTTGTCAAACGCGGTGTAGATGAGGCAGTTGCGCCAATGGAACTTCTGAAAATGATTGAGGAGTCGAGATGAAAATGCCACAAAACAGATTGCGGAAGATTTTGGAAGAACAGAAATGTCAAAAACTTGTGGCTGTACTGCATCCGCCTTTCTTGCTGAGAAAAAATCAAAACAACAACTCTTAAAACCGTACAAACAATACGGAAAATACAAATTGGCGCAAGTAATATTGTGATTATTACCGAGATAAACCATCAGGATTATTCAACCGCCAGCTGCTGAAACTTATTGGCACAATTGGTTGATTAGTGATTGCATATTGCTGAATATAAGACAGAAAACTCCGGATTACCGGCTCGTTTCAAATGATTTTTGCAATCAGAACCGGAGTTTTGCGCGGAGCAAAAAATATTTTCATTCCATAAAAAATATCTAGAAATAATTTTGTTTTTGCAAATATCAAAAAAAATATTATTATTAAAATCAAAATTATACAAAAACAATTGTCACATATAACTAATTCTTAAGAAAAAATTCACTAATTACTCTACATTTTAATCTTATTTTAAGAGATATAATAAATTCTTCTTTATTATTAAATATATCTAAAGATAATGATTTATTTCGTCCTTTTTCTAAATCTTTTTTTTCCATCTCTTTTATTATTTTTATTATATAAATATATTGTCTCTCATATTTATTTTTATAACTATTTAGATGATATTTTCAAATATTTTTTAAATATCAAAAAAATATATATCATTATTCCCATATTTAATAAAAGAATTTTTTTAGATGAGTGCTTAAATTCAGTTATAAATCAAAGTTTAAATAATATAGAAATAATTTGTATTGATGATGGTACAACCGATAATTCTTCAACAATTCTATATAATTTTACCAAATATGATGATAGATTCGTTATTATTGACAAAAAAACAAAGGAGCAGGATTTTCAAGAAACAAAGGAATTAATATTAGTAAAGGAAAATTTATTTCTTTCTTGGATTCAGACGATAAATATTATAATAATTTTTCTTTACAACTTTTATAAGAAAATGCAAAAAGATATAAAGCAATTATATGTGAAGGAGGAATTGAGATACTAAAATTAATTAAAAATCAAACAATTTCTGAACAAAATATATTTGAAAATGAAGGGTTCATAAAATATGTCGATTATCAAAATGATTATTTATAGAATTTAGATAAAAATCAAATAGTCATTTTTCATTTTTCTCGAATTATTGAAAAAAGATATGGATTACTAGTCAAATGAAAGTATTTTCATATAAATATAAACAGATATAAAAATGCTAATCACTTTTTTTTTAATATTTAGTCCATAAATCTTTGATATTTTTTTTCTTTTTCATTAGCATTCATCAATCTAGATTTTCCATTTAATATTAAGTTTTTCAACTCAAAGTGAAGATTACATACATTTTGATTGCTTTATTAATAAAATATTTTCATTAAATTTTAATGGGGATTGGGGATTGGGGATTGGGGATTGGGGATTGGGGATTG
>CALBPW010000307.1 GCA_937899145.1 uncultured Bacteroidota bacterium | reverse complement strand
TACGAGATAAGCTAGTGACTGGAGTTCAGACGTGTGCTCTTCCGATCTAATGTTGAACTTATGAACTTTATCGGTCTTCACCCCGAACAAAAAATCAAACTTTATAATGGTGCTCTAAAATGCTCGTTTCGCAAGTACACTCTTTATGCTGGCAGCAAAAAAGATCAGTTTGGCGAGTAAAATTTGTCGCACCTTATTTAAATTAATCTTAACATCCCCAAAAAAGACAAATCCGTCATAATCACTGGTATGACGGATTTTTGAGAATTAATTTTATGTTAAATTAAAAGTTACTTTGGCAGTTTTATTCCGCGTTGTTTCGCCATCTCTTCCATACGTTTTTGAAAACGCGATTTTTGAGGTGTTTTCTTCACTTGAGCGGTTTTTAGTTTTTCAAGCACATCGTTGGTGTTGATACTGCGACGGATAACATAAGTTTGGATTATTGTTATCAATAGCGATACAAAATAGTAGTAGCTAAGTGCGGCTGCATAATCGTTGAACCAGAATAGCATCAGTACAGGCATCATATACATCATCATTTTCATGCCCGGCATTTGTTGGCTGCTGGTGTTGGTTTGTCCGCTCATCTTTATGTAGATGATGTTGACAATGGTCATCAGCAAGCAGAAGAGGCTCACATGGTCGCCATAAAATGGAATGCTGAAGGGCAGGTTCAGAATGGCATCGTAGGTTGATAGGTCGTCAACCCAAAGGAAACTCTCGTGCCGCAATTCAATTGATGCCGGGAAGAAGCGGAACATTGCAATCAGCAATGGCATTTGCAGCAACATTGGCAAGCAACCGCCCATCGGATTTATGCCTGCGCGCTTGTACAAGTCCATCATTGCTTGTTGTTTTTTCATCGCGTCTTCCTGCTTCTGATATTTCTCGTTCAGTTTGTCAATCTCAGGTTTCAAGGCACTCATCATGCCTGTCGATTTGTACGATTTATAAGTCAGCGGGAATAGTACTAATTTAATTAAAATAGTCATTATCAATATGATAATGCCATAATTATCGATAAACCGACCAAGGAAATTGAATGTTGGGATAACGACGCCCACATTCACCCAGCGGAAAATGCTACGGCCAAGTGGTATGATATTTTGTAGCCCGATGTCAAGTTTTTTCAGTGTTTTGAAGTGGTTCGGGCCAAAAAACATTTCCATCTCGATATTCTCGTCGGTATGTCCGTCATACGGTATTGAAATTTCTGATGCGAAGTGTTTTACGTATTTGTCGCCTGTCAAAACTTTTTGTTGTTTAAGCACTGCGCCCGAAAATCCATTTTTTGCAATCAGTGTGTTGTTGAAAAATTGTTGTTTGTACGACACCCAGTGCAGGCGTGTGTTGATTTCTTCGGAATCAGAGTCGCTATTTTCGTTAAGTTGTTCAACATCGTCGCCAAAGTAGCGGTAGGCGATTGTTGAGTTCATTGTTTCCCATTTGATGCCTTTTTCCAATCGTTTTGCGTAAGTTTCCCAATTGAGAGTCAGGTAGTTATTCGATTTTGCAGGTATCAGGTTCGAAAGGTTGTGCATCTTAACATTGAAGCCGATAGCATACCGGTCGGGGTAGATGGTGTAGATGAACTGAAGCGAGCGGCTGTCTGTCAGGTTTAAATCGAAGCTGACCACAAGCGAGTCGGAGCCAACATTTGGAGTTTCGATATTTTGTGATGGCGTGAAGAATAATTTCCCTGTTTCGATGCGTCGGTTTTGAGCAAAAAAACTGATATTGAAAATTGTTGAGTCGCCATCGAAAAGAACAACCGGCAGAGAGTCGAATGTTTCGTAATCTTTGAGTTCAACTGATGCTAACCGGCCGCCTAAATTGGTGAATTTCAATCGCATCACATCATTCTCGATAATGTAAAATTTGCGGTTGCCAGTAGCAAATTCGGCAAACTCGCCATATTGTTTACGTAGCATTTCGTTGATTGCAGAGTCGCTACTTTCGGCAGTCGCAAGTTGTGCTTGCTCGGCTGCTTCGGCCTTTCTAATTTCGGCTTCAACGGCGCGTTGCTGTTCAACACGGGCTATTGAGTCTTGTTGCTGGCGATAGCGCTGTATTTCCTCTTCCGAGGGGCGGGTAAAATAGCTCCAACCAAATAAGATGGCCATAATCAAGAGAAGGCCAATCCACGAATTTTTATCCATATTTTAAAATTGTTAAATGCGGAAATTACTGATAATCATTCATTCAAACCAAAAAACCGCTTTCTGATTAAGTCTGCAAAAATAGAATATTTGTATTTGATTAAAAGTGTTTTATAAAAATTGTTTTTTTATGGAGCCAGGGCAGAGTCAAGTTGTAAGTGCATACAAATTTAAATAATTAAAGAAAACATTCTTTGGTGAATCAAAATTTAGTTTTTCACGCGGCCTCCTGTTTAATTTCTTCTGAATATCAAGCAGTTGTCTGTCGGAAAAGTTGTTAAAGTCAGATTTTTTAGGAATATATTGCCTAATAAGTTTGTTAAAATTCTCTATAGAGCCTTTTTCCCAAGAGTGATAAGGTCTTGCAAAATAGACAGTTACGCCAAGTTTTTTGACGATTTTTTCATGAGCGGCAAATTCAGGCCCGTTATCGGTAAGTATTGTTTTCACCATCTCTTTATATGGCAACAGAGCCTTGCAGACAGCGTTGGCTACTCCATCAGCATCTTTTCCGTCAGGTAGTCTGATTATGAATCCGAAGTTCGATAGTACCTCTGTAATGGTAAGAATAGCCTGTTTGCCATCGGCTCCAATGATCAAATCCATTTGGAAATCACCAAATCTTGTACCATCGGCCTCTTTTGGCATCAGACTGATATCTACACGGTTGGGAATAGGTGTTTTGTTGCGGTAAAGTGTTCTGTTACGGTGTTTCATTTTATGTCGCATGTTTTGATGCAAGTCACCGCCAGCCGCTTTATCGGAGCGAATGTCAGCATAAATCGTCTCGTGCGACACACAACAAATTTCAAATCTTTTCAAATGGCCTATTATCTGTTTTGGAGACCACTGCTCATTGCGTAGATACCAATGAACTTTGCGTTTTAATTCAGGTGTGTACTTGCGAGGACGATGCCGCCATTGCTTGCGGTTGTCGGTTTGTCTCTGCGCATATTCGGGGTTATAACTACGGGGTTTGCCGTTTCGCTGAAGTTCGCGGCTTACTGTGCTTTGGCTGACTTTTATATAGTCAGCGATCTTTTTTTGACTTAGTCCTTGGTCTCGCAAAGCTTTTATTTCCGACCTTTGCACCAAGGTTAATTGTTTGTATTTCATAATAACGCAATAATAATTAACCTTTTTGGGAGGCGCAAGCCTCCTTTTCTTTTTTGCGCTACTTCTTGACCTTGACCGATTCGGAAGCCAGCGCCGGCTGCCGGCGCTGGCTTCCGAATCGGTCTGTTTTATGCACTTCCTATTTGAACTTAGGTTGTTGCATAACTCATAAACGATTTTCTTATGGATTTAAACATTGGAGATAACACAACAAATATAATTGGAGAATTTGGTACAATTTATACTCAATTTAAGCATAAACCCAAAGAAGCAATAAAACATCTTATGAACGTACAGGAAGATGAGTGCGTTGCCGCTTTATATCGTGATGATATTGGTGATATAGATGTAGTATGGGGAGAAAATGACCCAAACACAAATGAAGGATTCGGTTTAAAACATATTGTTGAAAAACACGGTAATACGATAGAATCTCTTGGATTCAAAATTGAAGATTTTATACCAATAATAATTCAATACGGAGAAATAAACATTAAAAAATCTGATGCTCATAAATATACTTTTGAATCAGAAAGATTTAGATTTGTTGTTCAAAATAATTGGAATGGCAGAGAAAAAATGTGGTTGCTAACGGCTTTCGATTTACGAAAAAAGCCCTAAAAAGGGCTTTTATCGTGGAAAGTGTAAGTACTGCACTCATTTACATTTTTACTTTAAGAATACTCCTCTTAAAAACCATTACAAATATATAAAATATTTCAATATTTACGAAAAATAATATTTTTTTTTATTATTTTCTGTACAAAAATGTAGTGGTATCTTTATGTCTTATAGTTATCACTATCACAGACACAACCCCACAAGCCTATCAAATCCGTCCTTACAATCCCTGTTATTCAATCTGAAACAGAACTCGTCAATATAGTTCTGCATATACTTGACAGACAAATGGTGGAATATTCCATACACACCACGTTTCAGAACCGCCCAGCAACTCTCTATTCCGTTGGTGTGGATTCCGTTGCCGAGTGAATAAGCAACATTGTGGTCTATCATTATCCTAATCAGTTTCTTCGTGTTCTCCACACCATTGTTGAGAATGTTGTAACCACTGAATTGGTCTGTCATTACGGTTGTGTTCTCCTTGCAAACATCGTTAAGCACTTTGAGCAGTTGCTTTCCGCTCAACTGCTGACCTTTCTCGTTTGGCAGAGCGACAACTGCGTGAATCTTGCCACTGTTGCGTTCCTTGACACCGACAACAGGTGTTTTGCTCGTACCCCTGCCTCGCTTGCTTTTCTTTGTCTTTTTACCCTTGTGTGTCTCCGTACCCATCGCACGTCTGATGAGGTTCAACATACGGAAAGCACCCTTGTATGACTTCATACCGAGTTCTCTTTGTAATTGCAATCCGCTTATACCTTTTCTTGCTATAAACACCAAATTAAGGGCGAACAACCACATACGCAAGTCTAAATGGGTATGCTCAAAAACAGTTCCCGTAAGGGCGGAAAACTCGCTCTTGCAGTTGTTGCAGTAGAGGTTGCGGTGGTTATAGCGTTGATGGTAGATTTTGTGATGCACGCACCCACACTTCGGGCATACATAACCGTTCTTATACTTGGTTGAAACGATGAAATCTATCGCATCGTTCTCGGTCGGGAATCTCTTGAAAAATTCAATATGGTTCATTGTTCGTATCCTTTTACGCTACAAAGGTACGAACTATTTGGGTGCGACTATGTTTTTTGCGAGTAGCAGAAAATATCTACAAGACTAAAAGGGATAATTCCGAATCATTTTGTACGGTTCTGCTTGTCACAGACAGGTCTCCAGCCAATTCTGAGGCTGTCTTTTTCGGATTCTCAGCAAGCAAGGCAACTATCCGCTTCTGCCTGTCGGTAATGTCCAAGGTTTCAACATCGGGCAGGGTTTTCTCCACCTTGCGCTGGATATGTACGGAAGTGCCGCCAAAGTCGTTCTCAACGGTCGGTAAGGGAAGGCCGGCCGCTCCAAAGCCGCTGACTACCTTGTCGAAGCCGCGCCCCCAGTTCTCGATGAAGCCGGCCTTGTAGAACACGCCTGCAATCAGCTTGTTGCGGGGAATGGAAAGGTGCTCTTTCAGCAGTTTCTCCGTGTTGTAGCCGTTGGGCAGCTCGCCGGCGTTCCATAGCCAGATGTGGTCGTCATATACTTTCATCTGCGTGTCGGTGCCAAAATAGTCGCGATGCACGATGGCGTTGTAAACCAGTTCGCGCATGGCGGGTTCTGGAATCTCCAAGTCCTCTATGCGGTGCAAGCCCTCGTATCGGACAGGCGTCCGCAGATATTTGCTACGCAAAAGCCAAATCACGCGGTCGGCCATCTGCAGTATGTTGCCGTTCACCTCATCTTGGAAAATCAAATCCGATGGGCGGCTGCCGAAACGTCCCAAGCGGAATCGTGAACTGATGAAGAAACGCTGCGGATTCTTTCCGAACAGCAGCACGGCGGCGTTTTTCAGTTTGCCGTCCTCGGTGACCAAATCCAGGTTGCGAAGCACCTTCTCCGTTGTGTCGCGCAAGGTCTCGCTTCCGATACGTCCAGCGGCCACGGCACTACGCAGAAAGAAATCAACCGCGTCGCGGTCGATGTCGTCCATCGTGGCCCGTTCATTCGGCGCATCCTCAAAGGTGATGCCCAACTTGTCGAAAAGGAAATCACGCAGCGCCGTACCGTTCAACTCCTGCAAGGTGGAGCCTGAACGGAAATAGTACTTCCCCCGATAAGAAATCGGCTGGGAAGAGGGCTTCACGGAAACCGACAGGTATTCCAACCCGTTTTCGGTAAGCAAGTTCACCTCCGCCACAATTCCCATCGTTTGGAAGATTTGGTTGGGGATTTTCTCCAACAGCGACTTCGCGTTGTCAACACCGCACACGTCGCCTCCGTCGTCGATGCCAACAAACAAGGTGCCGCCCTGCGCGTTGGCAAAGCCGCTGACATATTGCAGAAACTCGTCCTTCCACTTCCGCTTGAACTCTATGTGCTGACTTTCCGTCATTTTTCCTTTTCGATTTCGGTTGGCAAAGGTACAACTTTTTCCGG
>CALBPW010000306.1 GCA_937899145.1 uncultured Bacteroidota bacterium | reverse complement strand
CCAGTGAAAGCAGCTGCTCCCGCTCTGACTAAGCCAGAACCAGTAAAGGCATCTGCTCCTGCGCCAAAGAAGGCAGAGCCAGCGAAAGCTCCCGTGAAGTCATCGCTACCGATAAATCAACAGTGGCGAGTTCAGATCGGGGCTTATAGCTCAAAGGCTGCTGCTCAGGAAGCCGCTAACAAGCTCAAGAAGGCGGGCTATAACGCTGTGGTCTACTCGAACCCTGCATCAAAACACGTGAAGGTTTGGGTAGCGGGCGGCACAACTAAGGAAGAGGCAGAAGCCGAGGCACGCAAAATGCTTGATGTTTATGCCAAATTTGCTGAGGATTTTATGGCTGTGCCCGTAATTAAAGGTGTAAAAACAGCCAACGAACGCTTTGCCGGAGCCCTCGACACCTACTGCATCGAGGCACTGATGCAAGACGGCAAGGCTCTGCAAGCCGGAACATCGCACTTCCTTGGACAGAATTTTGCAAAAGCGTTCGATGTCAAATTCCTGAACAAAGAAGGCAAGCAGGAACTTGTTTGGGCAACAAGCTGGGGCGTCTCGACCCGGCTGATGGGTGCTCTTATAATGTCGCACTCCGACGACAACGGACTTGTTTTGCCACCAAAATTAGCTCCTATTCAGGTAGTTATAGTTCCAATATATAAGAACGAAGCCGAGTCGGCACGTATGCGCAAACTTGGCAATCAGCTGAAAGCCGAACTTGAGGCTAAAGGCTTGTCGGTTAAATTTGACGACCGCGACACGCAAAAACCGGGCTGGAAATTTGCCCAATACGAGTTGCAAGGCGTTCCGGTACGCATTGCCTTTGGTGCCCGCGACCTTGAGAACGGCACCGTAGAGATTGCTCGCCGCGACACCCTCGAAAAACAAACTTATCCTGTTGAACAAGCTGTTGACATCTGTACACAATTGATGGACGATATTCAAGCCAACATTTACAAAAAAGCTGTCGATTTTCGTGCTTCAAATATCCGTAAGGCTGATACTTGGGACGAATTTGTTGCGGCACTTGAGCTTGGTGGCTTTGTATCGGCTCATTGGGACGGCACTACCGAAACCGAAGTGGCAATCAAAGAGAAAACAAAAGCGACAATCCGCTGCATTCCTTTGAACAATCCGCAAGAAGAAGGTAAATGTATTTTGACAGGCAAACCATCGAAACAACGCGTGCTGTTTGCCATTGCTTACTAAAACTGGTTGTAAATACCTTTTAAACGCCTTTCGAACGCTATTCGGAAGGCGTTTTTTTTTGATTACGGCACAACAGCACTACTATCATTGGACACGGCTTGTATGCGTTTGTTAGTCGGATAAAGTGCCGAAAAATGATTTTCAGCAACTTTCGGATATTAATATCACAATTGTAAAAACGACATTTATAATACCTGTTTGCTTTGAAATCAACTTATATAGTATATTTTTGTGGTATGTGAACCAAAATAAAATAAATGAATATGAAACTAAAATTTGTGATTTCAATTTGTCTGTCAATCATTACGTTACAAGGATTTTGTTCGAAACTTGAATATGGTTTTGAATCGGACTTTGAAGATTGGCACGGCAGAGGCGCGGCAACCATTAGCTTGTCATCGGAATATGCGCATAGTGGCAGCCAATCGCTATTTGTTACTGACCGTACGAGCAGCTGGAACGGCGCATATATGCAAAACGACTACGTACAAGCCGGAAAAACCTACAAATTCTCGTGCTACGTATTGACTACCAAGGATGTAAAAATGGATATGAGCGTTCAGTACACCATTGACGGCAACGCAAGTTATCCGGCTGTAGCCAACACCACCGCCAAAGCCGGGACTTGGCTAAACCTGTCGGGCGAGATAACCATTCCCGACGACGCTACCGAC
>CALBPW010000305.1 GCA_937899145.1 uncultured Bacteroidota bacterium | reverse complement strand
AAACATCAGCATCCGAAGCCAATGTTTTAGCAAATTCTTTTTGTTTTGCCTTCATTTCTTTCTTAGCGGCATCGTAGTTCGGGTCATCTTTTTCAATGCCGACAGGTTTTCCCTCTTCTTCAGGATAGAAACGTAAGTTTTCGAGCAAAAGAACTTCACCCATTTTTAGTTCGGCAGCAGCGTCGGCAGCTTTTGCGCAATCGGGAGCAAACTTAACAGCAGTGCCAAGTGCCGCCGATACTGCGCCTACTATCTGGCCAAGTGATAATTTAGCCGATACTTTGCCTTTTGGTTTGCCCATGTGCGACATAATGATAAGCGCGCCACCATCTGCCAAAATTTTTTGTAGTGTTGGCAGTGCACCACGAATACGGGTGTCGTCGGTGATTTTTCCGTTTTCGTCCAATGGAACGTTAAAATCCACACGGACGATAGCCTTCTTTCCTTTGAAGTTGAAATCTTTAATTTGAACCATTTTATTAATTTTTAAATAGTTAGTAAATTCAATTACTGTTTTTCCAATTTTATTATCGAAACGCAAATATAAAAAAAGCCGATTTAAAACTTACATCAGCTTTGCTAAGTGGCGTTATTTCGATTAAATAAGTAAATTACTTATTTATTGTTAGTTAAGCATTATGAAGGTTTTCTATAATCAGATTTTTTGTCGATAATCGTCAAAAAAATCGATAACATTATGCAACTTTCATAGATTTTTTAAATTTGCGATGTTCATATAAATATTTTTGCAATGAATTTTTCTCGTTTTGGCCTTTTGGTGGGCTTTTTTATGGCAATATTTAGCACAAATGTTAATGCGCAATCGGGTGATTATCAAGCTTTAAAAACCATTAAACCTGAAATGCAGCGTAAGATGTTGGCCAATGAACTTATGCTTTCTGCCGATGGTAAATATTTGATTGTAAATTATGGAAGTCGTCCTACTTATATAATTGCCTATCGCACAGCCGATTGGGGACAAGAGGCTTTTTTCCGATTGCCCGATTGGGTTGATTTTGCAAGTGCCTATGTTGATACCACAAATTCGCAGTTTTACGTAAAAACATCGCGCACGTCATCAGAGTATTTTAGATTGGATATCGCTGAAAAAACTCAAGATATTGTGCCTTGCGAGATTACTCCGCGCAGATGCCCGGTTATTGAGCTAAAAAAAGATGTTAAGGCTCTTTATACCAACGACAAGCGTTTCTATATAGTTATTAATAAGCAAAATAAGCGCGAGGTTAGAGTTTACGAGAAGCGTATGAGATGATATTGTTCTGATAACTATTGAGAGGCTAAATCTCCTAATGGTATCACGTGTGGGGACTTGCGACTTGCAGTTATTTTTATTGCTTTCCTTAATTTAAGCACTCGCTTCTACACCTCTAAACATTTTCAACTTTCTCAATTTTTTCAAAAAAAAACGTATAAGATTTTCTCCTATACATTTTCGTTATGAAACAAGTTATTAAGAACTTTATTTGTAGTTTCCGTAGGCATCGGCAACCACAACAATTGTGTTGTTTTGCTTATCGTTGCCGCCTGCTTGTGGCATTGTTACTTTACCGATTATTGCTACACTACCGCCTTCAATTTCAAGTGCTACTTGCAAATCAGAGCTTGTAGTGATGTTGTATTTGAAATCAGAATCGGGTTTGTCGTCAACGGCAAGTGCTTTGTTGCTCAGTTCGCCAAGGTCGGGGTCAAGAATTATGTACGCTCCTTTTGTTACAACTTGTTTGGCGTCGGTGTGGAATTTTGAGCCAAATAGCAGCAATTTGCCCGACGATAGCCATAATGAGCCGTTAGCTGTAAATTCATTCAGGTTTGATGTGCGTTTTTGATTGCCGTTGCCATCAAGTTTGATAACCTTGGTTTGCAGCACGCCTGTGCGTTGTGTAAGACCGCAAGCGTAGTAGATATCGCCATTTTTGCTAACCGACAATGTTTGTGAATAGAAGTTTGATGGCATATCAACGCCACTTTTCTTCCATATCATATTGCCATCAATGTTAAGTTTGTAAAGTATAGGAATGTATTCTGACGCATTGTCGTTGTATTTTCTGCCAAGTACAATTACGTTTCCGCTGTTGTCGGCAACAATTGCATCGGCCGATTCGTTTGGCTCGCTTGATATTTTTTTTGTCCATTCTTTTGCGCCATTTGCAGCATCAAACCGGCTTAGAACTATATCAAATTTGCCTTTTTCTGACGAGTGTGTCGATAATGCCATAATCTTCTGACCAACAATAACTTGTGATACAAATGTGTTGTGATTCATATCTTCAAATTTCTTTTGACCGGCATCTTTATATGCGGCTGAAATGGTTAATTGTGTTGGTGCGAATTGATTTTGGTTGACATTGGCAAAAACACTATAATTGCCATCAGATAATTTTTCAAAACCACTGATATTGTGCAGTTTATCGATATTAATAATGCTTTCTGATGTTTTAATCATCGTTTTGTTAAGTTCGATAACTTGTACAGCGTGCGATGCGTAATTGGCGTCCGAACATTGGTTTAGAATAACCATTCCGTTTGCTGTTGGCTTAACATCGATGGTTTTTGAATTGATGAAATTTTGATTGGTATTCACATAGTAAAAAATACCTTGTTGCGCATTTGCGCTGAAGCCTAATGTGATGGCTGACAGCAGCAAAACTGATTTTACTCTTCTCATATTCTAAAAATTACAGACCGCAAATATAGTAATTTATATGGAATATGAGTGCAATTTGATTTTGTGATTTTAAATAGTATTTGTTTTGTGGTTAATTGCTTTTTCCGCCTTGCTTTGTGTACACTAATATTGCGCCATTTCCACCGCGCGCGCCATATATATTGGCATCTTTTAGTACTTCAACTCTGTCTACTGCGTGCACATTGATTCCAAAAAGTGTTTCAACTATCACGCCGTCAACAATATACAATGCTTCGTTAGGTCCATTTATTGATGTGGCTCCTCTGATATTTGCTTTTGCACCGGCTCCAAACGCGCCTTTTGTTATAATTAGTCCGGGCACTAAACCTTGCAAGGCTTCAAGCAAGTCGTAACGCCCGGTTCTGACAAGTTCGGCTCCTGATATTGATGTGTTAGATCGGAAGAGCGTCGTGTAGGGAAAGAG
>CALBPW010000304.1 GCA_937899145.1 uncultured Bacteroidota bacterium | reverse complement strand
GCGCTAATTTTGACAACACGCTACGGAATATCGAGCGGTATGTGGTTGAGGAAGTCTAAACTAAAAGTGAACCTAACCACCTCACACATTGAATTAGTTGAATTTAGAATAAAAAAAGCACCTTTCGGTGCTTTTTCATTATGCCGCATACTTTTTAGTTTTTTCAACTTTTTTATAACGCTGGTGCATCTTAACAAAAATTTCTTCCAACTCACCTTTCACCTCTTTAATTGCCTCCTCGCTACCATTGTTTTTCTTAATCTTACGCAATTTCTTTTCGAGTTTACTTGCTTTCATCTGCGATTTATGCAACTTACGTTCAGCAATTTCCAACGATTCACGCTTCCTCATTTTGTCTTCTGCAGTTTTCATAACTCAAAAATTTAAAAGTTTAACAATATATAATCGAAATCGCTTTAACTTCGATAACCTAAATATATAAACATTTTCTCATACTCCAATACAAAATTTTCAAGTTTTATTTTGTTATATTGCCACGGTTTAAGCAAATCAAAAATGAAATCGAAAAATATACTTATCTCAATAATATCGGCATTACTTATAATTGGCTCAATATCAACATTATCAGCGCAAAAGGTATCGGGTTATTTAGCGCTGAAAGGCACCGTAAAAGTTGAACGCGAGAACTTTGCTATATCTAAAGTAAAAGTGTTTGTTGATGGTACTCTGACAAAAATTTACGATGCAGACCGCACAGGAAAGTTCGCATTCAATGTTGATTTAAACAAACAAGTGGTTTTAGAATTCGTGCGACAAGGCTACTACAGCAAAAAATTGGAATTTAACACAAACGTACAAGTTGAAGATGTTACCATATACAATTATAAATTCAGCATCGAGTTACTACCTGAAGTTGATGGCTTCAACGCTTCGATATTTGAAAAACCGATTGGCAAAATAAAATTTGTTGATAAAGTTGGCGATTTCGACTACGACGCTGCTTACACATCGGAAATGCAAAAGCGCATAAAAAGCCTGATGAAAGATTACGAGCAAAAACGCGCAGCCACGTACGACCGGTTAGTTCAAGAAGCTGATAATCAGTTCAGTCAAGCCAATTACGATGAGGCCATCGAACTTTACGAAAAAGCTATCAACATTGACCCATACCAAACCTATCCCGACGACCAAATTATGGCGATAAAACGCATTTTGGCAAAAAATCAAAACAACGAGAAGAACTACCAGAAAAATATCGCCATTGCCGACAACTCATTTAACCAACAACAATACTCAAACGCACAAATATATTATAAGCGCGCTCTAACCTACAAAGACGATCAATATCCTAAAAATCAGCTGTTTAAAATCGACCAGATATTGAGCGAAATGTCAGATGCCAACGCTGCGCTTGCCGCCAAAGAAAAAGCATATAAAGATGCTCTTGCCGCTGCTGACCGCTTCTATCAAGCCAAACAATACCAATCGGCATTAGACAAATACATTGAGGCTTCGGGAATTAAACCAGAAGAACAATTTCCGAAAGATAAAATCGCAGAACTAAACGCCTTAATCGCCGAACAAAATGCACTTGCAGCCAACAAAGAAGCAACGGAAAAGGCTTATCGTGAGGCAATCACACAAGCCGACGCTCTCTATAATCAAAATAAATTAGAAGAGGCACGCACATATTATATGAAAGCCAACGAGTTGAAACCTGCCGAATCGTACCCACCAAGCCGCATCAACAATATTGACAAACTATTGGCCGCCAATAAATCGACTGAAGAAAAATACAACAAATTTATCAGTTTAGCCGACCAATCGTTTGCCGCAAACGATTATCAATCAGCAAAATCGAACTATCAGCAAGCCCTAACAATAAAACCGGAAGAAGCCTATCCGAAGCAAAAAATCGCCGAAATTGACAACATATTGGCCCAACAAAAAAACAAAGAAGCGGCCGACAACTACTCTAAATTCATAGCATTAGCCGATGCAGCCTTCAACAAAGAAGATTTTGCGGTTGCCAAAAACAATTATCGCCAAGCATCGGGCTACAAACCCGAAGAACAATACCCGATTGACCGCATTGCCGAAATCGACCGCATAATAGCTCAGCGAGCCGCCAATCAGAGCAATTACAACGATGCTATCACACGAGCCGATAGACTTTACAAAGCATCGAAATGGGAAGACGCAAAAGCAGCTTATCAAGAGGCTTTGAACATTTTCCCAACCGAACAATATCCGCAAGGAAGAATTGCCGAAATAGACAACAAACTATTTGCACTGCGCAGTGCCGCCGAAAAAGAACAAGCCATCAACAACGCCTACACAGCCTATGTGCGTAGTGCCGACAGCTTGCTGAATTTGAAAAAATACCAAGAATCAAGAACTGCTTATAATCAAGCACTTACAATAAAAGCTAAAGAATCCTATCCGAAACAAAAAATCGCCGAAATTGACAAATTACTTGCCCAGCAAAAAGCTTTAGACGACAAGTACAACAACGCCATCGCCTATGCCGACGACCTTTTCAACACCGGAAAATACATCGATTCGCGCAACAGTTATGCAAACGCATCGGCACTAAAACCCGACCAAAATTACCCAAAAGAGCGTATGGCTGAAATTGATAAAATACTTGCAGCTCAGAAAGCTGCATCCGAACAACAAGCTAAAAACGATGAGCAATACAAAAACTTAATCGCACAAGCCGATGTTCAATTTAAAGCAAAAGATTACGCTCGCGCAAAATCGGGTTACGAACAAGCTACAGCACTGAAACCCAACGAGATATATCCAAAACAACAAATTATAACTATCGATAACATACTATCAAAACAAGCCGAAGAAGAACGCAACTACGCTCAAGCTATTTCAAACGGCGACGGATTGCTTACCCAAAAGAAATATACCGAAGCAATAACAGCTTATAATCAGGCACTTGGCATAAAACCAAACGAAGCATATCCAAGACAGAAAATAGCTGAAGCACAATCAATTATCGATGCCGAAAATAAGAAACAACAACAATACGCATCACTTATATCGCAAGCAGACAATTTGTTTAACCAAAAAAGTTACACCGACGCCAAACCCGTCTATCAGCAAGCATTGCAAATAATGCCGAACGAACTTCACCCCAAAAACCGCATTCAACAGATTGATTTACTGATAGCTGAAGCCAACAAGCTAAAAGCCGAACAAGAAAACCAAAAGCGGCTTTACAAAGCAAAAATTGCCGAAGCCGACCGCGCATTTAACGCTCACGACTACGACAAAGCCATCGAACTTTACAACACTGCAAAGGCTACAAAACCTGACGAAACATATCCCGACCAGCAAATTGCGCAAATAAACGCTAACATTAAAGCCGAACACGATAAACTTGAAGCCGACTACAGTGCAGCCATCAGCAAGGGCTACGAGTATATAAATACTAAACAGTACGACCTTGCAAAAACTCAATTTAACGAGGCTCACAGGCTGAAGCCAAACGATAATCTGCCGCCACAAAAATTGCAAGAAATTGAGAACTTAATAGCCCGCGAAAAACTTGCCGAAGAAGCAAAAGCAAAAGTTGAAGCCGATTATAAAAACGCTATTAATAAAGCAGATAACGCATTCAAAGTAAAAGATTATTCAGCAGCAATCGGACATTACAGGTCGGCATTAGCAATAAAAGCCGACGAAAAATATCCAAAGAGCCAAATTGAACTTTGCGAACAGATCGGAAGAGCGTCGTGTAGGGAAAGAGTGTAGATCTCGGTGGTCGCC
>CALBPW010000303.1 GCA_937899145.1 uncultured Bacteroidota bacterium | reverse complement strand
ATACGGCGACCACCGAGATCTACACTCTTTCCCTACACGACGCTCTTTCGATCTAATGGAGAATCGAACTATAAAGGCAAAGTTGTACGTGTTAAGGGCTTGGTTACGGGAATAAAGATATATAGTCCAACAAGTTGTAATTTTACATTACAAGGTGGTGATGTTTTATTCAACTCAATATATGTTTCTTATTGTGAAAATGGTTCTATTAGTATAGGTGATAGTGTTTATGTTGAAGGTTTGGCTAATTATTCAGAAGTTTTTTTGCAAATTGGTAAATCAGCAAGTCATTCACAAGGGATTATCATTAATAGTGGCAACGATATACCACAACCAACGATAGTATCATTTTCAAATATTAAAAATAAGGCATACTTTAATAAGATAGTTAAACTCGAAAACATAATTATTACAAGTAAACAAGGTAATGCTTATATAGGGAAAGTTGATCCTAATAGCAACGATTCTATTAGTATATATAACAATTTGTTTACATCAAATATGAATTTAGAAACAAATAGGAAATATGACATTACAGCAGCAGCTGGCTATAGAGGTGGAGCAAAAACTAAATATGAACTTTGGCCTCGTACCAAAGACAATACCCCTGTAACATACACAGGTGGCGAGCGTGAATATCAGATTGACGACATCTACCTATATAGCAACGATACAACATTATCGGTTTTGACAATAAACGGTTCAAATGCCATAAAACAAACCGATGACAATTTGTTTGCCACAGTTGATGCAATCTATATGCTGGCAACAAGCGCACGTAAAGGCATTGTTGCAACTGCTAATGACGAAAAGGCTACTGTCAGCGTTAAAGTGAATAATGTAGCTGTTGATGCCGCCAGTTTGGCTGAGAAAACTCTTAACGTTGATGATATTGTAACTGTTACTGTTGTTGCCGAAGACGGAACTGAGGTCTCGTACAATATCCCTTTGGAAAACGATAATCGCACGTTTACCTTTACTGAATTGAGTAACAGCTCTTTCAGCACAGGCAATACTATCAATTTAACTTGGACACAAGCTAATGTTGGCGACATTGATATTTATTTTGAAGCCGATGACAATAGCCGGAAACTCAATACAGATGCTATTGCCGCCAGCGCGCTTTCGTTCAGCTATGTAGTGCCAAATTCAGTAAATGGCGATGGCTATATAAAAGCCGTTACAACAACCGACAACTACGCAATTGCAAGCATTGCTGTAAAAATCAGCGACACACAAATTCCTGTTGCAACCCTAACGCCCGAAGATGGCACAACAAATGTCAAGATAGCAGGCAATCTGTTCCTTAAATTTGACGAGCCGGTAAAAGTTGCGACTGATGCGAAAATTAAAGTCGGCAACCTCGATTTCGAACTTGCGCAGGCTGCTGACAGTGTAGTTAAAGCCTATTACGAGGGACTTGAATACAGCAAGATTTACAGCGTAACATTGCCCTCGGGTGCTATTACCGACATTGCCGGCAACAACACGGTTTTAGGCTCGTGGTCGTTCAACACAAAGGCCGAGCCTGTGCCGGAACTCTTCTTTAGCGAGTATTGCGAAGGAACAAGCAATAACAAGTACTACGAGATTTTTAATCCGACAGATGATGATGTCGATTTGAGTAACTACTTGATAATGATTGGTTCTAATGGTAACGAGTGGAACAAAAAATATTTGGTGGCTCCAAAAGGAATTTTGGCATCAGAAGATGTATATGTGGTAGCACAAACAAGTGCATCTGACGACATAAAAGCCAAAGCCGACACTGTTACAGGCAATACAACAGGTTTTAATGGCGATGATGCTCTTGGCTTGTTCAAAAAAGTTGGTAACGATACTATTCTGATAGATGTATTTGGAAAATACAGAACAAGAGAAAATTGGATTATTGCAGGAGTTGAAAAGGCGGCTATTGACCACACACTTATCCGTAAATCGGAATTTGTTTGTGGTTCAGACGATTGGGACGAGATTGCAGGAACTGACAGCCTCGATTCGCAATGGATTGTCTTGGAATGCGATAATACTACTAATCTTGGTGTTCATGGTATCGGACATCGTGCCAAAGTGTTAGCTTTCAATCTGAGCGAGGCTGAAAACGCGGCTGTAATCGACCACGATAGCAAAACAATTGAAATTGAAGTTGTTTACGGGACCGACGTTACAAGTCTTGCGCCACAAATAACCCTGTCGCGTGGCGCAACAGCAACACTTGGCGGAGCCGCATTGCCCAATACTATCGACTTTACCAATCCGGTTCAGATAGCAGTAACATCGGAAGATAGCGCAACAGTGAGCACCTACACCATTACTGTAACATCAGCCACATTGCCATCAACATTGGCAGATATACGCACATTCTCGTTTGCTGAACTTGACGCCGAAATCAATATCGACTCCGACAGCGCAAGCGTAGATGCGCTCTTGGCCTACGGAACCGACATTACTGCACTCACCCCGGTGTTCACCATATCGGCCGCCGCATCTGTTTCGTCAACAGCAATGGTTTATATTGATTCAATCAACACATACACTTATTCTGAGCCTATCGACTTTACTAACCCATTGAAAATCAAAATAACGGCCCAAGATACAACAGTTGTACAGGAGTGGACAATAAATGTTGATGTTATTCAACCTAAAACATTGTCAATCTACGATATACAATACACTACAAAAGATACCAGCTTGTACATCAACCAATTTGTGTCAACAACCGGCATTGTAACTTCTATTGTTGCTAACGGCAATGGTTACGAATTGTATATGCAAGACTTAGCCAAAGCGTGGAACGGCATATTAGTTTACGACGAAACAGGCATTGCAGAAAATGTTAAGCGTGGCGATAGAGTGAAAGTTGCGGGCACTGTAACAGAATACTACACAATAACTGAAATCAAGATTATCGACATCGAAATTCAGAGTTCTGGTAATAGCATTGAACCAGTACAACTGACTATAGAAGACGCCGAAACCGAAAATTACGAGAGTGTACTTGTAACCATCAGCAATATGAAGTGTACCGATGGAAGCGGCAATACATACACAGCTGCCGTTGGTAATGAGAACTTGAAGATTTACAACAAGTACAAATTTGACGGTTTCGAGTTGGCAAATGATTCAGTTTACAATGTTACTGGTATAATGTACTATTACTCAAGCACTAAATCGTATGAGATTATACCTCGCGATACCAACGATATTGTGAAGTGTTCGCCAATTATTGTAATTGATCCGATTGATCCGATTGATCCGGATGCTGTTAGCGAATATGCAGCTAATGCGGTTAATGTTTATGTTTTCAACCGCACAATTGTAGTCGAAAATGCTACCGCTGATATTGTAATATTCGACATTAGCGGACGCTTGGTTGCAAAACGTGCAGCCAACAACAGCAACATCGAAGTACAATTGCCTGAAAGAGGCTTGTACATTGTGAAGGTTGGAGATGAAAGTAGGAAAGTTGTGCTGCAATAATTTAGCGCAAAATCGATAACTAAAAGCCGAAGTTTATTTTTTGAACTTCGGCTTTATTATTTTTACTTTGCGCAAAAATAATTAGTTACAAACTCTAAATTATTATGATACAACGAATTCAATCAGTTTATTTGTTTGCTGCAATAGTGTTAACTTTGTGCTTGTTTTGTTTTCCCTATGTTGAGGTATTAAATGGCGAAATTGTCTATGCGGCAACCTCTTGCCATCTGTCGCCATCTGCCATTGGCCTTTCAAAGGCAGTGA
>CALBPW010000302.1 GCA_937899145.1 uncultured Bacteroidota bacterium | reverse complement strand
ATACGAGATAAGCTAGTGACTGGAGTTCAGACGTGTGCTCTTCCGATCTAGCACAACTACCCACACTGCTTGGCGAGCACGATATACTGCGAGCTATGCATACAATGCCGGGTATTGGTAGTGGTGGCGATGGTATGACCGGGCTTTATGTGCGTGGTGGCAGCCCCGACCAAAACCTGATTCTTTTAGATGGCGCTCCAGTTTATAATGTTAATCACTTGTTCGGCTTTCTATCAGTGTTTAATGCTGAAGCTATAAAATCCGCAACTGTGCTCAAAGGTGGATTTCCGGCGCGTTATGGCGGACGTCTGTCATCGGTGCTTGATATTCAAATGAAAGAGGGTAACTCTAACGAGACACACGGAATGGCCTCTGTTGGTTTGTTGTCGTCGCAAATAGCGGTTGAAGGACCAATAAACGAAAAAACATCCTACTTGCTATCTTTGCGCCGTGCCTATTTCGATTTGGTGATGTGGCCAATGTGCAAATTAGCCGATATTCGTGATGGTGTGGGAAAAACATCGGCAGGCTATCATTTTACTGACATCAATGCAAAAATCAATCATCGCTTTAATGCTAAAAATCAGATGTTTGCCAGTTTTTATTCCGGACTTGACAAGTTCAGGTCAAGTAATAAATTCCCGTCTGGAGGCTATGATGTTAACGATAAATTCAAACTCAACTGGCAGAACCAGACAGCCACTTTACGTTACAACCGCACCATCAGCAACAGGTTGTTTATGAATACATCGCTTATTTACAGTCGCTATAAGTACTACACAAGATCATCGGTTCGCTACGATTATTTCAAAAGCGATAGTTATAAATATTCGTCGGCAAAAGGAGCGTCCGCATTGCAAGATATGGCGGCAAAAGTGGATTTGGACTGGTATCCTGCTGAAAAACATATTGTTAAAATCGGGACGAGCATAACCCGCCACCAATTTTCACCTGAGCAAAGTTCCTACGAATCGGCGTATAGCAAATATGTTACAGCGGTAGCCGACACAACTTATGGAACTGAAAAAATAAAATCATCTGATTTTTCGGCTTATATTGAAGATGACTGGTCAATGTCAAAACATCTGAAAGCCAATATTGGTGTACGCTGCACGTTATTTAGTGTTGAAGGTCGGAATTATACCGATATTGAGCCCCGAGCCTCTTTATGCTACTTGCTTACTGATAATATGTCGATAAAAGCGGCATACTCCAAAATGACACAATACGTGCATTTGGTTTCAAACTCATCGGTTGGTATGCCTACCGACCAATGGCTGCCTTCAACAAAAAAAACAAAACCCGAAACTTCGAATCAACTGTCGCTTGGGTTTCAATATAATACACCTGATTGTGAGTTTACGGCAGAAGGTTTTTACAAGACAATGGACAACTTGATTGAATATGCGGAAGGAGCAAGTTATTCGTCGTACCAAAACTGGGAGGAAAAACTGACATCGGGACAGGGAAAGGCTTACGGGCTTGAGTTTATGGCGAAAAAAAGCAATGGCCGTACCACTGGCTGGGTGAGTTACACGCTGTCGTGGAGCAATCGTAAATTTGCCGGGTTGAATAATGGGGAGCGTTTCCCGTTCAAGTACGACCGCCGTCATGACATTTCGATTGTAGCGATGCATAAATTATCGAAAAAATGGGAAGTGAGTGCAAATTGGAATATAAGCAACGGAAACCACATAACTATTCCTATTGCCCGATACACTGATATTGATGGAGACGCGGCTATAGCTTACTCAAAACGCAATGAATACCGTATGCCACTCTATCATCGTCTCGACATTAGTGCAAACTTGAATAGACAAAAACGCCGGGGAATTGCCACTTGGTCTTTTGGCGTCTATAATGTTTATGCGCGGCAAAATCCGCTCTACATTTATGCTGATAGCGAAACAAACGAATATTTGGGCGAGAGCCGGTACTTCTTGAAAAAAGTATCAGCTCTGACTATTGTTCCAACTGTCTCTTACATATTTAGATTTTGACAGGAGGAAAATTGTAATTTGAATTTTCTTCACCGGATGCGACCATTAATTCATAATATTTTATCGCTTCGCTATAATGCTCGGATTTAAGAGCAGAAGCCGCCAAAGAAGTAAGATAAAATGGCGAAGGCTCACGTTTGTAAGCATTTAAAAAGTAATCATACGCTTCAACATGTCTGTCTAGTAACCTCAATGTTATTGCAATATTGTAATATGTAACAGGATTCTCTGAATCAAGCTCAAGTGATTTTTTGAAAAAATCCAGAGCCTCGTCCTGTTTATGCAAAGCAAGATATGTTGAACCTGCATTATTCAAAAGCAACGGGTTATCAGGATTTATTTCAATTGCTTTTAATAAATAAGAAATAGCCTTTTCATATTGATGTAATGCAACATAGGTTGTTCCGAGCATATAAAAAGTTTGATAATCGTGTGTATCAAATTCTTTTATTTTTTCCTCATATGGCTGAATTTTATCTAATTGACCGTTTTTTAAATATATCAAAATTAAATTTTTATAAGCATCTTCATAGTCAGGTCTTATCTCAATAGCCTTTAAAAAAGCTCTTTCTGC
>CALBPW010000301.1 GCA_937899145.1 uncultured Bacteroidota bacterium | reverse complement strand
AGATTTGAATATGTTCCGCGTGCTCAGAAAGGCCAAGACTAAATATGCTTTATGGCTTGGTGATGATGATATGCTTGATCCCTCTAAAGCCTCAATCATAACAGAATACATAAATCAAGATATAGACCTTCTGATATTGTCAGAGGCAGAAAAGAATCATGCTGAGTTCAGGAGCGTGAAGGATTTTTACTTCAGATACGAGCCTAACCCGATATATTTCGGTAACTGCATAGTTAGGACAGATTATCTTGACGGCTTCGACGAAAATAATTTCACCGCGCAAGAAAAATTGTCAGCCATAAATGTAAAAGTTGGATACCCAAATAAATGGTATGATTTTTCAGGGTTCAAACCTTGCGATTCGTATGCTAAAAATATTCTTAACTTATTGAAATACAAGAATGAACGTGATATTAAGAATATTGACAAGCCAGTTGATAAGGAGCGTTGGTATATGTCGCCACAAACCGTCAATGCTTATTATATGCCGACAATGAATGAAATTGTTTTCCCTGCCGCTATTCTGCAACCTCCATTCTTTTTTGCAAATGGCGACGATGCTATTAATTATGGTGCTATCGGCGTTGTTATGGGGCACGAAATAACTCACGGATTTGACGACGAGGGGCGCAACTACGATAAAGATGGCAACATAAGCGAGTGGTGGACGTCCGAAGATGCCGAGAAATTTGAGGCGCGTGCGCAAACACTTATAAACCGGTTCAACTCATTTGTTGTTATTGATACAATGCACGCCAACGGAACATATACACTTGGCGAAAATATCGCTGACCTTGGTGGCTTGAATATCGCCTATACAGCATTCAGCAAAACCGAGCAGTGGAAAAATCAAAATGCGGAGATTGATGGTTTTACACCCGACCAGCGTTTCTTTATAGCGTATGCGCAAGTTTGGTGCCAACTTATCCGCGATGAGGCTATTCGCCAACGCACACAAACCGATCCTCATGCTCTTGGTTGCTACCGGGTTGAAGGACCGCTACCAAGTATTGATGCGTTTGTCAAAGCTTTTGATGTGAAACCCGGCGATAGATATTATCTGCCCGATTCTCTGAAAACTGTAATTTGGTGATGAAGGGTATTTTTCCGATATATTTGGATTGATAAGAAATCAACATTAGAAAAGCCGTTCAATTAGAGCGGCTTTTTTTAGTTATGAGAATGTGTGGAATCTCGCTTTATACTTGTCTGAAATATAAACGCCAAAACTTCTGGTTTCAAAATTTGGAATTATAAAACCCCAACCACTACGTCTATTGTGTTGATATTCAGCGTTTACTCCCGAACAAAATTCGTTTTTATCGTTTGGCATCAATCGCAATCCAATGTTTGAGGTGTAGGTGCGTTTGCTGAAGCGGCGTTCTGTATCGTCATCAGGCTTAGGCATATACCCGTGCGATACAGGCTCTGAGCACTCCTTGCGCAGGTTGTTCTGATAGGCAGACGACACCTCAATCGACAAATATTTTGCCATAATCGTTCTGATAATAAGAAGGATAGCGTTAATCCTAAAATTAAAATCGGAACAAATGGTAATTGGCAAATCAAACATTCTTGCTCATGGAAATGCAATTCGAGTAAATGTCCTGAATGGCATTGGTGATGAGCACATTGCTCGCATTCAAAGTTATGGCAATTGTCGGATTCGTGTGTGTGCAACGAAACAACAGCAATTCGCAATAGAAAAACTGCCAATAAAATAATAGCTGATATGTGCCGACGCGATTTCATGTTTTGGGGCCAAAAACACTTGTTTTCGAATATCAAAACCATCAATTGGCTACTTTAAATTTTTTCAATATTGAACTATATTTTATTTTTGTGCTTGAAAATTAAATAGATATGCAAAGATTATCGCCTAAAGAATTATCGCTGTTAGACCAGATGCAACGGTTGCGTTACAGTCAAGGTTTGATTGAAACGGCATTGCCAATTTTGCGGCAATCACGCGAAGCGCAAGACGAGATGCTGCTTTTTATGTATGACCAAAATCCATCGGAAAAAAAATTTGTTGAACATTTGGCGGCAATTTGCGCAGCCGATTACAATCTTGGAAAATATAAACCGAGTGCCAAATAATAATTCATACTTTTGCGGGTTTATTGAAAGAAAATGTTGTTCTGATGACGAAGAAGTGGGTATTATGTGCGGTTGCAATTGCTATTTCGCTGTTAGCCGAGGCTCAACGCAGCGTGTCGCGGCGCACATATATTATAAATGATGAATATTTGCCGGCCGAAACCCAAATAGATGCTTCGGATTTTATGCCAGCGTTGATGGATAGCATCATCATCGACCAAATAAACTACATATTAAACGAGCGCGACTGTGAACCTTTGCAGTTCAGACAATTGCTTTTTACGGTTGCCAACGAGCAATCTGAATACATGGCGATGATGGCTGACGAAGCCCCTAATGCGAAACTTAAAGAGCCGGTTGCTGACAGGTTGCAAGCGCATGGAGGCTCAAATAACGCCGCCGAACTTACAGCCAAAATCAATGTTGTGAAAAACAAACAAGCGCTTACTTATTATAAAATGGCCGAAGAGTTGGTTTTTCGCTGGATGTCGAACAGCAAAACAGCCATTTTACTCGAAAGTACTAATTATCAATATATTGGCGCATCGGCACATATCGATTCTGACGGCAAGAAGGTTTTTGTGTCGATAGTGTTGGGCAATTTCCGTTCGTTTAATGAAGGAATGCGCAACCGCGACCAACTTAAGGTGCCTTATACGCTGAAAAACAATGGCTTAGATGAATATGACCCAGATGTTTGTAAGCGCATAAACCGAATGACCAACCTTTTTGAATTTCGTGATGCACTGAAAGTTGAAGATAATCAAGTGTTTATCGAACTGAATAATGCAAAACCACTTCAAAAACTATTGCGCAACAAAACCGACGGACTTGCACTCGATATTTTGCAAAAAGAGCAATATGCGTGTGGGCTTGAAAAAAATATTATTGATTATAATCGAATTAACCGTGGTGTGATGACAAAGCCATATAAAATGAAAAAAGTCTTCAAGAAAAATGTGGCTGACGTATCGAAAAACACACATGCTTTTAAAGGGAAAGTAGCCGATTTGCCGGAAAATATCGAATTGGATAAC
>CALBPW010000300.1 GCA_937899145.1 uncultured Bacteroidota bacterium | reverse complement strand
CCGAAAGAGTTAGCGAGGATAAAAAAAAGTGCTGCTCTGTTTATTTGGAAAGAATAAGCCTATGGAAAATTTTGTTATTGAAAAATTATCAGACAAACATTCAAATTCGCTTTTAAGCAAATTTAAATGTGGTGATGAATTTTTAAATCAATTCATTAGTCGTAAAGCGAAAAAGCACCAAGAGCAACTATTAGCCGTTACATACTTAGTTTTTTTTGATAATTTGTTAGTTGGTTATTTTTCAATACTAAACGAACAATTAAAAAACAACGAAAAAGAAATCCTTAAATTTCAAAAGGGCAAACAATATCAAACCTATCCTGCTGTAAAAATCGGTCGTTTAGCTGTTAGAAGTGACATTGAAAATCGCGGATTAGGCAGTCGAATTATTGATGCCATTAAAAATCGATTCGCAAACAACCAAACATCGGGTTGCCGCTACCTTACACTTGACTCATACAATACGCCTAAAAACTTGAATTTCTACAAGAAAAACGGTTTTGATATATACACGGAAGAAGACAAAAACGGAAAAACACGATATATGTATTACGATTTACTTTTATCGAAAGAATAAGGCACAATTTTATTTCACTGTCAAGTTTCAATGCGTCATAATTTCCTTTATGTAAAAACATAACGGACAAAACAATATTACAAACACACACTATTTCAGACTATTACAAAATCCACTTGGAAGAATTGAGGTGTTCTGCTTGGGAAAATTGAGGTAAATTATACCCGAAAAACAAGCACCACGTTTGCAAGGTTTGCAAAAGATACGCCCGTTAATTATTCTTTACACTATTATATCCGCACCACACTGCGGTTGTCAAATCCGACACAACCCAAATTGTTTTTGATAGAAAACAAAACACCTCAAAATTTGGCAAGTTTTTTTTTGAGAGTGAAGTTGAGTAATGGATTTTCTTTTGATGACCGATTTGGAGGAATAAAACCGCACACTACTGAAAACTTTTACTAAAGGTTTTCAGTACAGTGAAGATTTTTCCGGTTTCAATACAAAGTTTTCAGTAGCAAAACAAAACAAGAACGCTCAAAAAATTTGAGTTTTTGAGCGTTCTTATAATTGGTTTGGTTTTTATAGTAGCTTAATCTGTAATCAGATAGCCATAATATCCTGTTCCTTTTTCTTTATTAGCTCGTCAATTTTGCCAATGTATTTGTCGGTAAGTTTTTGCATAGTGTCTTCGGCATCTTTGGCAAGGTCTTCGGCAAGTCCGTCTTTCTTCATCTTTTTAAACGCTTCGTTGGCGTCTTTGCGCACATTGCGGATAATGATTTTCGAACTCTCGCCTTCTTGTTTGGCTTGTTTTACAAGGTCGCGGCGGCGCTCCTCAGTAAGTGGCGGAACAGCAATTATTATCGACTCGCCATTGTTTGTCGGGTTAAAGCCAAGGTTCGATACCAAGATTGCTTTTTCAATCACTTCAAACATTTTTTTCTCCCAAGGTTGAATTTTGATGGTGCGGGCGTCGGGTACAGTAACGTTTGATACTTGTGCCAAGCTCATTTGCGATCCATAGTAGTCAACCATTACATTGTCGAGTACGCGTATGTCGGCTTTGCCGGCGCGTATGTGTGCTATTGAATCCTCTAAAAAATCGACAGCTTTTGCCATTTGGCTTTCCGATTTTTCTATTTGTTTCTTAACATCTTCTTGTGTCATCATAACTATGTGAGTTTTAAATTGTTACTAATGTCCCGATGTTTTCGCCCGCAATCACTTTAACAAGATTTCCGGGTTTATCCATATTGAACACAACTATCGGCAGATTGTTTTCTTTGCACATTGTTGTGGCGGTTAAGTCCATCACTTTCAGTCCTTTGTTGTATATTTCGTCGTAAGTGATGGTGTCGTATTTTTTAGCCGACGGGTCTTTTTCGGGGTCGGCAGTGTAGATGCCGTCAACGCGGGTTCCTTTCAGCATAACATCGGCTTCTATTTC
>CALBPW010000299.1 GCA_937899145.1 uncultured Bacteroidota bacterium | reverse complement strand
CCCAATTCAATAGTTATGTAACTTGCATAGCCGTAAGGTTTGACCTTGACAGTCATAGCAACCGTATTGTTTGCCAACACGTTTTGTTCAGGGTTGATGTAGCACATGCAGCCCTTGTCGCCGTCGTCGGTCGGGTCGGTCGAGAGGTTGCCGGCTACTGTCATTGTGTTGTAAAGCGCGTTGACAACTTCGCTCTCCCAGCCTTTGCACCATGATGGCAACAGTGTGCCGGAGTTAGAAACTGGCACCTCCTCGTTTACGTGCTCAAGCATAGTCTGGTAAGCCACCCGGTAAGCCTTGTCAATGGTGCGGCGGCGTGCGATTGAGCGGTAGTCGTTTGATGCGGCGGTTGCCAGACAGTCGTCGCTGATATACCAGCCTGTTTTGCCGACAAACGAGCGCGGGATAATGTAGCCTTTTTCGAAGCCCAAAGACTGTTGGGCGGCTGTTATTCCGACAACTGTCGTGCCGGGCAGCATCAGGTCGCTTGCGGTGAGCAAGCCATCTTTCACACGGCTGCACTTCACTTGTATGTCGTTCGCTGCCAAGCGGCCTGCCACAAGCCCAATTATTGAGCGTCCTACTGTAGCCGTAACACCAGTTACCGACCCGACAAAGTTGCCAGTCACCACACCGGCGCGGTCGGCTCCAATGCCTGAAATGGAGGTTGCCAATGTTGTGTCGCCCGACCCGGCTGTTACGTTGCCAAGGCAGAAGACTGGTGCGTTGTAAGCCGACAGAATCGACGCGGCTATACTTTGCATTGCCGGCACAAGCGTAGTGCTTGGGTTGTAAGTGTCGGCATTGTCGCAATTGACAAAGAATATACCGCTTATGCTTGGGTATGTCTCAAATACTGCGGCAATTGGCGCATAATTGTTCGTATAGCTGAACGCTGTCTCCTCGGTGGTTTTGATTTTGACGTAAGCCACACGTGTGCCGTCGCCCGCTTGCGAGTAAAAGTCTGAAATTATTGCTGAAACGTTTGCCGCTTCGTTTGCGTCTATCTCCGATGCCTTTGTCAGCACCTTAACCCCAGCCGCTGTCAGCGAGTCTGAGTAGAACGCAAACAAAAAGAAATTGTCATCGGAGGCGGAAACGCCGCCCAATGCTCCGTTTGCAAAACTGATAGTAACGTTAGGTAAACTCATTTTTACACTGTTTAAAGGTTATTTTTTTTCCGTTTTAATGGCTTTTTTCGCTGTCTTTTTTGCCGATTGTCCTTTCGTCTCAGCTTGTCCGGCTGGTTCAACCCGTTCAACCTGCATTATTTCGCGATTGCCTATTTTTTGCGCATACTCATTGGCCAACGTCTTGCGGTCGAAAGCGGTGCCGTCGTCGCAAACCCATAACACTTTAATGTCGGGGTGTTGCGCCAATAGTTTCAATCCTATTTTTTCCTTTATCTTATTTTCCATGATTTTTTGTTTTAAGAAAAACAGGCGGTGCGGGCGGACATGCACCGCCTGTCCAAACAAGCCAATATACTATGGAAACAAACTCAAGAATAAATAAGTGCTGCAATCGCTTCAGCCTTCAGCGGCTGGCAGATGTAGTACTCGCGCACATTGTACTGCCATTGCTGATTGGTGGTGTTTGGCTCGTCAATGTATGCCTTCACTTCGCCCTGTGCCTGCATTATGCGGGGTGCGTAGAACGCAACCGATGCCTCGCGGTCGGTTGTAGTGTTGACTGCCGCACCGTATGCCAATTTGTCGAGCGATGTTTTGTTGTAGTACGGATTACCGGCTGTAAACTCATAAATCTCGAATCCGTAAAGATTGCCGATTTTGCCGGTCTCGGTATTGGCATTGTAGCGCATTGCGAAGGTTGTGTCTTCAGCTAGCAAGTCGGCAACGTGCGACGGGCAAAGCACTAGAATACGGCCTTGCACCGGCACATGGTTAGCGTCAAATTTTGCCTTCAGTGCTATAATGTCGGACGCTTTAACCTTGCCAGCGGTTGCCGATGCCACAACAGGTGTTGCTGTAGTGTTGGCCGATGGTGCGATAGCGTGTATAGCGCGTGTCCACTTTTCGGAATTGACAGCCTCGCGGTGGCGTTCAATCACGCTGCCTATTTGGTCATACGACAAGCCAAGTGCCACATCGTCTGTTACTGCTGTCGCTTTTGTTTGAAACTTGTTCAGTGTAACAGCAACATTGGTATCACTCAATGTTTGCACCGCAATCGGATACGATGAGTTGTTGACTAAAACATCCGGATCGCCACCAAGACTAACAAAGTTGATGGTATTGTTTGAGGCTACAGCCTCATTGTAGGATTTTATTTTTTTCAACCAGCCTACATTTTC
>CALBPW010000298.1 GCA_937899145.1 uncultured Bacteroidota bacterium | reverse complement strand
AATGTGGGGTAAAAATGGCAGATTCGGACAAAAACGGGTGGGTTTTTATCCGAATACGAGGCAAATGAAATCAGTGCGGAATCAACTTAAAAAATAATGATTTAACATAAAAAAGCGGAAACCGCGTTTTGATGCGGTTAAGAATGATAACTTATTATAGACTGCCATTCCAACAACTTAGGAAATTAGTTATAAAGCAAAAAAAAAAGCGGCTTCGTATTGAAGCCGCTTTTTTTTGGTACTAATTTTATTCCTCAGGTGTAAACACAAATTCATATTTACCCCAACCACCTAAATCACAATATATGTCAAAAATTATTGTATATGAGCCATCGCATGAATTATAACTTCCACTGACTAATTGATACGAGTAGTTTGTGTAACCCGCATAATCATCGCCCCAATCTTCTCCTAAATCAGCTGACATAACAAATTCATTATTATTATTCGTAATTGAATATGTAGTTGGATCGATTTCAAAGAATACTTCATCAAGCCCTGATACTCCATCAAGGTCATTTAGACCTTCAACATATATTTTGTACGGATTGGCTTCGTCTGCCCTTAACACCACATTTCCTTCAGCTTCCCAATCTTCACTAACTGCAACATAACCACCTTGGGTTAAATCAGCATCAAAAGCACAAACAATTTTAACGTTTGTAGATGCTATACTGCGAGTTGTTTTCCCATTTTTGGTTGTGAGCACATACATCGAAAAAACATCACTTGTTGAAATGCTGTCTTTTATCAAACCCATCTTATCAATAACATCTATCGCATCAATTTTAATGTTAGCAGGAAAACTATTTATTTCCTGCATTATAACAGAATTATCTCCATTATAAAGCATTTCGATGCTTGCTTTATCAACCTTTTCATCATCATTTAACGATACTACAAATTCTATATAACTTGCGTCTAAATCAGTTGTGAAAACTGATGACGAAAAACTAATATTTGGCACTACATTTTCACCTCGTTGCTTAACTGGATTGTCATTTGTATTTTCACATGCTACAAATGAACCCAATGCTAAACCTATTAAAAATAATCTTAAAGACTTCATATTTAGATGAATATTAATCAGTTAAACAATTAGCGGTCACCACCTGCCCACCATACATTATCCTTATATACATTAACCTTTTTAAAGGCTTCGTAAACATTATGGTTTGTTGTAACATCATCTGAACCATAAGCATAGCGCAATGGGAATTTATCAGGTTGCGGATGCGCTAATATTATGTGTTCTTCACCCAATGCCTTCCAACGACGAATATCGTTATAAGATTCCACTGCTTCTTCTTCATAGAATGCTATATATTTTTGTGTTGCGACTTCTTTAAGAGCATTTGTCGCATTATTCATATTTGGCAACACTTCATCATTAATATAGCCTGCAATACTTGCACTATCCAATGATACATTTACTTTTGAGCAAGCTGCCTTTACTGCTTTTTGACATTCTATTTTAGCGTCATCAAGTTTACCTAAACGAGTGTATGCTTCTGCTTTCAGAAATTCCAATTCGTGATAGCTAAGCAGGTAGGTTGGTGCGGTAGGTGTTGACAACCCCGATATTGCATAATAACCTTGTTTTTGTACAGGAGTACCATTAGGAGCGACAACAAATTCGCCTGCTTTAGGATTACTTACATAGTAAACAAGTTCACGAGGGTCGTTTTTCGATAATAATAGATTGTCAAAACTTTCACTTGCGCCTAAATAATCGCGGTCTTTAAAAAATTGATAGAAAGGACTTGTTGCCACTTTGCCATCGTATAAAGCAAATTTGGCTTCTTCTTGTGCATTTGCAAAAGATTTATCCGCATACTCCACCACTTTATTCATTTCTGCAGTTTTGTCGGCTGCTTGGTAAATGAGGCGCATTGTGTATCGTGCTTTTAAGCCGTACGCAAATTTTATCCAATTGTCAATATTGCCTTGATAATAAAAATCTTGTTCCCCTATTTCATAACTGCAATCTTTACCAAAGTTCTCAATTGCCATATCCAAGAACATAAATATTTCTTTATAAACTGATTCTTGCGAGTCCAATTTAGGTGTGTAGATAACGCCTGGTTGTAACGCTTCAGCCCAAGGAACATCACCAAACAAATCAGTCAACAATGCAAGATTGTAAGCAGTTAGCACTTGTGCCATACCCAATCCATAATAATTTTCTGACTCCGAGCCTCCTACACTGCATTTTTCAATACATACTTTTAGGTTTGACAATGCCCTATATATTGCCGACCAATTATTGTTGTATGTCGAACTCATATCTGCTTGCGCTCCTCGTATTTCTGCTACATATAACTGGCTAAAAATACCAACACTATGCTCAATATAACACGAAGCATAAAAGGCAAGGTCGGATGCCACTGAATTAAAGGCCGTACTTGTCATAACATCAGTAAGAATAAATTTTGAAGCCATATCGGTAGGATTATTCTTATTAAAGTTGATGTCGTCCATTGTGTCTTCACTGCAGGCAATCATTGCTAAACTGAAGACTGCAAAAGCTATTTTATTTAAATACTTTTTCATTTCCCAATTATTTAGAATTTAACCTCTACTCCAAAACCAAAACTCTTTGTTTGTGGCATTGAGAATCGTTCAAAGCCTCCCGTCATATTTCCTGTTCCTTGTGATGATTCGGGATCGAAATTATCTAATTCACTCCAAAGCAATATATTGCGTGCAAATGCCGATAATGTAACATTTACTTTTGGAATAATAGTTGAAGGTACTGAGTATTTCAATGCAACCTCACGCAGTTTTACAAATGAGTTGCCATACACACTTGCCTCTGAAATATTAGGCAATACGTCGCAGTATAATGTTTGATATGCACCAGAATCATTTTCTCCTCCTCTGACTATATCGTTTTTGGTCCCGTCTGCCTTATAACCATCATATACAAATGTTGATGTGCGATCTTCGGTTTTTGATGATACACCATACATATCAAAGCAACCATTTGAGCCATGATACATATGCCCGCCCTTTTTCCATTCAAGCACTGCACTAAGTGTAATTCCTTTGTATGTCACATCTGTGCTTGCGCCTGCTATAAAATCGGGTGATACTTTTGCCAGTACTTTTTCTGGTGCTTGCATCGGCATGCCGTATGAGCTTGATGTAGGGTCTTCATTAACCAAGATCCTTCCTTGCTCATCACGCGCAAACGACACTCCATATATGACTGGCATTTCATATCCAACGCCTAAACGTACCTGCGGATCTACAAATCCTCCTAAGAAAATGCTTTCAACACCATCGGCCAATTCATCAACAACGTTTTCCATTTTGGTATAATTGAAATTCACATTCCATTCCCAATCCTCATTTCTGAATGGTGTCGTGTATATTACTACTTCATGTGAATTTGTATGTGCGCTACCAGCATTCATAGTTATAGAACTGTATCCTGTAGAGCCAGCCAATGGCACATCAAATATCTGGTCTTTAATATTTTGTTTCGAGAATGTGTAGTCAATGCCCAATCGGTTATCCAAAAACTTCAAATCAACACCAATTTCATAACTTTTTGTGTTTTGTGGTTTAAGATTTGGGTCGTATTTATTTGGATATTGAACATATGATTTTACATTATTAATAGGATATGTTATAGGTTTACCTTGCCACATTCCTCCTTCATATTCCGGGGTATAATAATACGAATCGTAATATTTCTCTGCCATACCAACTTCGGCTAATGAGAATCTCAGTTTACCGAATGATAGCCAACTTATCTCTTTCAATGGTTCTAATGCTGTAGCAACAAAGCCTAATGATACCGATGGATAGAAAAACGAGCGATTGCCACGTGGCATTTTTGAAACTATATCGTTTCGACCTGTCGTAGTCAGATAAAGCATTCCTTTATAATCAAACGACGCGCTATAGAAGAAACCAACAGTGCGTTCCTTTTCTTGTTGCTCGCTATCAGTAGTTGAACCGCTCAGGTTCTCAATATGATTCCAACCTCCGAAATTGAAATTTTCGCCATATTGATCGTACGACTTGTAACGTTCATTGTTAAATTCATTTCCAACCATAAGGTTGAAATTCAGATCCTCAAGTATTTTCCAATCGTATCCTATGGTTAACAGCGAATTGACTGTCAAATAAGTTTCTCCATAATTTTCGATTATTCCATTACCACCTCTACTGCCATATCCCCAAATGTCTTGATAATGAGTAGTAAACATATCCGCACCCAACTGATATTTGGCATTCAGTTTCATTGTTTCGTTCAAATCAATATTAAAACCGACATTAGCATTTCCAAAGAATCGGTTTGTTTCCTCATTGAATGTGTTGTTTTTGGCCACCCAGTACGGATTGTCAAAAGTAAGTCCACGATAATATATCTGAGTATAGGGATCGCTCGGATCGCAATACGGAATGCCTTTCAAATCATAGCTGACTGGCGCCATAGCAACACCTTGAAGTGCAGCATCGTTTGCGCCTGTTAGTTTGTCAACCACTACATTTGAATAATTGGCATTGACACCAGAGGTAAAGTATTTGCCCAATTTTCTTTCGGCAGTTGCATTTCCTGTCCAGCGTTTCATACCAGTATTTAGAGCAATACCATCTTGGTCTGTATAGCCCAAACTGAGTGAGTAGTTTCCTTCATCTGTTGCTTGACTGATATTCACGCCCGTAGTTGAAGTTACACCAGTTTGAAAATAATCCTTCCAATTATTATAAGTTTTTGGCTCAGCCCAAGGGTCTAATCCTGCTGCTGCGCGCTGCGGGACATAATACATGCCTTCGTGAACACCATATCGTTGTGTATATTCATTATCAGTGTTACCGCCATAAGTAGGGTCATTGGGCAATTCCGATATTTTTGGTCCCCATGAGAATGAAACATTTGGCTCATATTTACCTTCTGTTCCTTGCGCATATGTTGTCTGATATTTTGGATTACGAGAAACTTTATCAAAACTTACATTTTCTGATATTGTAACTATTGTTTTCCCTTTAACACCACCTTTTCCGCTCTTGGTTGTAATAACTACAACACCATTTGATGCGCGTAAGCCATATAGAGCCGCTGCAGCCTGACCTTTCAATACATTTATGCTTTCTATATCATTGGGGTTGATGTCAAGCGATCGATTTGAATAGTCTGCTCCTGTTACGCTTTGTCCTGTACTCTTTGCACCTGATTCAATTGGCATTCCATCAACTACATAAAGCGGAGCATTATTACCTGTAAATGAGCGAGAGCCCCGAATAACAAATTGTGCCGAAGCTCCTGGCATACCACTTGATACTTTAATATCAACACCTGCTACTTTACCTTGTAAAGCACGACTTAAATCGTGAGAAGCCGCACGTGTAAGGTTTTCAGATTTCACCTCTTGCACAGCATAACCTAATGCTTTTGCTTCTTTCTTAATTCCCAATGCCGTAACCACAACCTCTTCCATACCAATCGATTCCGGCTCCATGGTTACAGAAAAATTTGTTGTCGCCCCGATTGGCAACTCTTGCGTTTGCATTCCAAGAAATGAGAAAACTATCGTTTCGGCATCATCGGCTACTTTAATACTAAACTTACCATCAAAATCAGTAATGGTTCCTTGTGTTGTACCTTTTACAAACACATTAACACCCGGCAACGGCTGATTATCCTCTGATGAGACAACCGTTCCGCTCAAGGTCTTTTGTGCGAACAATTGTTGCATGCCAAGCGACAATAAGCATACAATCAACATCGTAAATTTCTTCATAAACTAACGAATAATATTAACAAATATAGTTGCTATACCAATCAGCAAAGTAACAAAAAACTATATTCTTATGCAAGAGTTTTTTTGGGGGGAAATGAAAAGGTTTTCATTTCCTTGTTGTAGGCAGACAGTGCGCCGCTCTCCTTTGCTGAGAGTGTGCTGTTGAATTTGTCAGCCTCAATGTTGGCGGTGGCGTAGTCAATGGTTATGCCACTGTGGGTACTATCTGTCCGCAATGTTGTCATAGACCAAAGTTAAAAAACTTTTTGCTGATTGTAAAGATGTTGCGGAATGGGATATGGTCGCGTGGGGTGTCATATCACCCCACAACCCACCCTGTCAGGTTACGCTCGGCGGTGCTGAAGTTAGCGCCGATTTTTACAATGCGTTTATTGGCGGCACTGATTCGGGTGGCATACTTCTTCTCGTCAATCTGCGCAAGGGCTTCGGTGGCTGACAGGTCGCGCTTGCACTCGATAATGTAGGCGCACGCTTGGGTCTCAAAGAAAACGTCAATACGCCCACCCAAAACAGGCATTTCTATTTTCGCCTGATGCCCTGTTGAGCGAATGGTCAGGTAGAGCATATTGCGGAAGTTAGCCTCAATCAGTTTCGGCTCGTTGCTCTCGAAAGGTATCTGGCTAATAATCACCTGAATTTGTTGCATAAAGCCATCAACATTATCAGACTCTATGGCATCTCGCAAAGCTACAAAGTCATCATCGAAAGCACCTAAGCCCTTGCCCGAATATTCGATCATTAAGTATTGCATAAAACCATCTGCCACTTCCTCGTTGGGGAATCCCAACTGGTAAAACCTTCGGCCGTCGTATCCTTTAATGGTCAGGTAGCCGCCTTGGTAGAGTGCGGCAGTAATGTTCTCATCGCCATTTCCAAACGATGCAATTCCTTCCTCTGTGGAATTTATTTCGCCATTGAATTTTGTAAGGTCGTAGTTCCTTGCTTTCAGCATTTTGGCTAAATATGTGGGTGTGCCCGTGCCAAACCAATAATTGTCTATCCGCTTGTCGGACAATGCGTTGAGCAAGCTGAACGGATTGTAAATGTCGGTTGATTCGATGCTGAAGTGATAGCCGTCGTACTTGCGTTTCAGAAGTTCATACATTTCGTCTTTCGTGACAGCCATTTTATCGGCGAAATTCTGCACTTCACTGTCGAAATAGTTGTGCAATTCCGATTCTGATATTCCGCATATTGTGGCATAGGTGTTGCTCATCGATATGTCCTGCGGATTGTTTGCTGCGCTGAATATTCCCAATTTGCCGTAGCGCGTTACGCCTGTCAGGAAGGCAAAGCGGATGCTGCTGTCGGCGCGTTTCATTACTCCATATATGCTTTGCAGCAAGGCGCGGTTGCGGTCTTGCTGTTCGGGTCGGCCGATGGTGTCGGTCAGTGGCTTGTCGTACTCGTCAATGAGCAACACAGCCTTTTGTCCTGTCTGCTCTTTGGCGCGGTTGATAACTCCATTGAGTCTCTCTCCAAAATTCTTTTCTATTTTATTCTTCCCATATTTGTTTTCCCAATTACTGATAGCGAGTTCTATTCTGATGTCGAGTGCGGCGGAATCAGTGTAATCGGCAGCCGAAAAATCGAGATGAAACACAGGGTGTGCCGTCCAATTTTTTTCCAAACGCTCCATTGCAAGGCCACGGAAAAGCTCTTTGCGGCCAAGAAAATAGGATTCCAAAGTGGTGGTTAGCAGACTCTTGCCAAACCGGCGCGGACGGCTCAGAAAGTAATATTCGCCCGAATTAACAAGTTTATAAATCAGTTCTGTTTTGTCAACATAGACGTAACCACCCGTAATAATCTTTTCAAATGTCTGTATGCCTATCGGATATTTCATTCTTGCAACACATTTGTGCAAAAATAGTTATTTGTTTGGATTTCTGAAATATGCTTTTGAATGCTGATTTCTTTCTTGCGCAGATAATACAGATTACACAGATTTTTGGATGGTCTTTATAGGAGTATATCTCTTTTTTGAAATGAAATTCAATTTTTCCCTTTTTTTTTCGTACTTTCGTCATCATAAACAAAGCCTAAAGCAAAGTTCAGGATATGGCAAGAATTGAATTAACATACGGCACCTCAATCAAGCAAGCACGCACCGCTCTACGTCGCAGTGGCGCTGGTTTTAGGCTTACCATGCGCTATGGGCGTATCTACACATTCAAAAAATTCACTTGCCAACAACCTAACACACCTGCTCAATTAGCCGCTCGGCAACGCCTCAAAGAGGCTACGCGGCTTGCCAATATTGATATGGCAAACCCAACCAAGGCCGCCTTTTGGCAACAACAAAAACTGAAAACAGGACATAAAACCGCCATCGGCTGCGCAAAGTCGTACTATATCAATCTGTTAAAAGCAAAACAAACAATACAAAACACCCGAACAAAACAACAAGTAAACACATTGCCACTTGTTGATAATCAATCGTTTATATTCAAAAAACGATATCTGCCAATCGATACACGGACCTGCCACACTAAAAAAAACCACTATATCTGCTTTAAACACCATTTCACCATAAATTCTCCCTAAACCTTCTAACCCTCCATGAAACTGATAATTCTGACAGGTCCGACGGGTATCGGCAAAACTGATTTAAGCATCCGTACAGCAAGCCGGTTGCATACCGAGATCATCTCTTGCGACTCGCGTCAGATGTACCGCGAATTGCAGATTGGCGCAGCTCCGCCATCGGCCGAACAATTAGCGACGGTTAAACACCATTTTATTGGTAATCTGTCAATTACCGATTATTACAGTGCCGGCAGGTTTGAGTTAGATACCATCAAACTGCTTGATAATCTGTTTATTAAATACGATAAAGTACTTATGGTTGGTGGCTCGGGAATGTACATCGACGCTATTGTGCAAGGCATTGACGACCTTCCGACAGCCAATCCCGAAATTCGCAGCCAAATAATGCGACGCCTTGAAACTGAGGGAATTGAAACGCTACGCACCGAACTAAAAAACTTAGACCCCGATTATTACGAAACGGGCGACATTGTAAATCCCAAACGCGTGCTTAAGGCATTGGAAGTGATTGCGCAAACGGGCAAAACCTACTCATCGCAACGCACAGGGCAAGCCAAACAGCGCCCATTCGACATTGTAATGGTTGGGCTAACAATGGAGCGGCAACAGCTCTACAACCGCATCGATAGCCGCGTTGACGCTATGCTTGAGGCTGGACTTGAAGCCGAAGCGCGAAATCTGTATAAATACAAGCATCTAAACTCGCTCAACACCGTTGGCTACAAAGAATTGTTTGGCTACTTTGATGGCGAATACGATTTTGGCGAAGCCGTACGTCTAATCAAAAGAAATTCAAGACGATACGCAAAAAAACAAATGACTTGGTTCAATCGCTATCAACAAATGCACTGGTTCAATCGCACTAACGAAGACAACATAATGGATTTTATTTTAAACTGCTGATGAATAATAACATTCTTTATATATCATACGATGGAATGACCGATTCGCTTGGCCGCTCGCAGGTTCTTCCCTATTTATGCGGATTAGCAGCAAAAGGATTTATTATAACAATAATAAGTGCCGAAAAACCTATTGTTTTTGAACAAGGCCGAAGCGAAGTCGAAGAAATTGTAAAAAACTCAAAAATCGATTGGCAACCAATAATTTACACAAAACACCCACCAATTATTTCAACATTAATTGATATTCTGAAAATTCACCGGTTAGCCTTTAAGTTACACAAAACCAAGCAATTCAGCATTATACATTGCCGCAGCTACATATCCGCCTTTATCGGTTTAGCAATGAAGCATAAATTTGGCTGCCGTTTTGTTTTCGATATGCGTGGTTTTTTTGCCGACGAACGTGTTGATGGCAATATTTGGAATACTAAAAAACTGATTTACAGAAAAGTATATCAATATTTTAAGAACAAGGAAAAAATATTTATGACAGAATCTGACGCTATCATCAGCCTAACCAATGCCGCAAAATCGGAAATATTATCGTGGCAATTGCAAAATGTTGACTCTGAAAAAATTACAGTTATTCCGTGTTGTGCCGATGTCAATCATTTCGATTTTAATAAAATAAACGATGCCACCATTAATGAGTGGCGTAAAAAATTGAATATTACTGATAATCAGTTTGTTTTATCATATTTAGGCTCGGTTGGCACATGGTATATGTTGCCCGAAATGCTCGCTTTTTTTAGCCAACTGCTTAAAATACAACAAAATGCGATTTTCCTATTCATTACACGCGATAGCGAAAAACTTATCCGCACCGAAGCCGAAAAATTTTGTATTCCAGCTGAAAAAATAGTAGTGCAGCCAGCCACTCGCAACCAAGTTCCCTCATTAGCATCGCTTTCAAACGCATCGCTTTTCTTCATAAAACCGGTATGGTCGAAAAAAGCCAGTTCGCCAACCAAACTTGCCGAACTAATGGCACTTGGCATTCCTTGCCTCACCAACAGCGGCGTTGGCGATGTTGACGACATTATTCGGAAAAATCCTATTGGAGTACTTATCGAAGGTTGGAGCAAAAATGATTATAGGTTGGCAATTGAAAAAATGCTAAAATTGCCACCCGAAGGTAAAGCCGTTGCGCGCCAACAAGCTTGCCGACAATTCTCACTGCAAAATGGTGTCAACGCGTATGAGAAAGTGTATGAAAAATTATGCAAATGTTAAATGTCAACTACTAATCCCGACAGCTGTCGGAACCAACTCCTAAATAAAAAATGCCTTCCCGCCTCCTATATATTGCCCCTCACCGCCCCAACCGCTCGCCCGGTCAGCGTTTCCGGTTTGAGCAATACATCAACTTCTTGGAGTCGAAAGGCGTCAGCATTACCTATTCGTACCTTTTAAACGCCCGCAACGACAAGCAATTCTATCAGCGCGGAAACTACTTTCTGAAACTCTGGATAACACTTAAAGGCTTTATAATCAGACTATTTGATGTGATTCGCGCATCAAAATTCGACTACATTATAATCTACCGCGAAGCCCACTTCCTTGGTTTTTCGATATTTGAAAAATGGCTATCGCACCGCAAAGCCGCCACCATCTTCGATTTCGACGATGCCATTTGGTTAAACGACATATCAGAATCGAACAAAAACTTAAGTTGGCTGAAAAGTTCAACCAAAACAGCAAAAATTGCTAAACACGTTGACGTTGTAAGTGTAGGTAATTCATTTTTAGCCAAATACGCTTCGCAATTTAACAAGAACACTGTGATTATTCCGACAGCCATCGATACAAACATATATAAATATCGTGGCGCACGAAGCACCGAAATTGTAACTATCGGTTGGATAGGCAGTTACACCACATTAAAGCATTTTCAAAGTGCCATTCCGATGCTGAAAGCTGTAAAGCAAAAATATGCTGAACGCATTGATTTTAAGGTAATTGTTGATGTTGATTACAATGTGCCTGAATTAAACCTGACAAGCACCAAATGGAACGCAAATACTGAGTTTGCCGAACTTAACAAAATCGACATCGGTATAATGCCTCTTCCCAACGATGAATGGTCGCACGGAAAGTGTGGATTTAAATCGCGCTTGGTATCAATCACGCTATGACAAAGGGGATGGGAACGATTACCTCAATTGTCCCCTGACCAAAGATGAATATACGGCATTTTATCAAGCCCTTACCACGGCCAAAACCGTCGCGTTTAAAGAATGGGAAGGGGAAAAACAGGCGTATTTTGAAGGGTGTCTTCCCATAGAGGTCATGGCCGGCAGAGGCTTTCGGACATTATTATTCGGCCCCATGAAAACAACGGGATTAAGCAATCCCTTTGAAGATGGACGACGTCCTTTTGCTGTGGTGCAACTACGCAAAGAAAATACGGCAGGAACGATGATGAATTTAGTGGGCTTTCAAACCAAACTAACGTATCCCGAACAAAAGCGTGTTTTCCGCCTAATCCCTGCTCTGCACAACGCTGAATTTTTACGCCTCGGGGCCATTCATCGCAACACATTTGTGTGTGGCCCCAACGTATTGGATGACCGGTTACGCCTTAAAAAACATCCATCTATCACGTTGGCAGGGCAATTAACGGGGTGTGAAGGATACATAGAAAGCGCGGCTATCGGGTTTTTAGCGGGGATATTTATGGCCCACCCTGATCTCCCTTTACCCCCAGCAGAAACGGCGTTTGGGGCCTTACTCAATCACGTCACCCATTCACAAAGTCCCCACTTTCAACCAATGAATATCCATTTTGGCTTGTTCCCAGAACTGGATGAAAAAACACAAGATAAAGTTAATAAAGCTGTTGAGATGTTAAAAAAACTTTCTTCTGGTTTAATTGAAACTAATGATATTGATGTTTTATTAAATAGACGTAATAGAATTAATTATTATATAAATAGAATTAAAAAATTAACTAATATTCAAAGTGATGAATTTGATAATAATTTGTTTTTATATAAAGATGATATAAAAGAATATATTAGAATTTTTAAGAGAAGTGGAAATATTAAAAATATTTCTAAAATTAATTTTGAATCTTTATCTAAAGATGAAAGAAAAGAAGTTAATAATTCTATTTCTAAAGAAAAAAAATTTAATAAAAGAATACATGATAAATATAGTAATGAAAGAAAAATTAATAAGAAAAAGATAGTTTCTGAAAACACATCTATTCCTTCTAGTACAAAATTAGAAAAAAAAGAACCTGAAAGTACTTTTTCTTATGAAGAGTTAGTTGTTGATAATCAGGAAGTTAAAAGTGTTTGTAGTGGAAATCTAGAATATGAAGCAATTGAAGCAGATAGTGCTAAAGATAATAAAATAGAAAATAATACTGTTACAGGAAAAATTGAGTATGATGAATTAGATTTTACTCCAATTAAGTCTAGAGTAAATAATGATGTTGTTGGTAATATTGAATTTGAAGATATAACACCTGCTTCTAATAAGAGTTTTTGTAGTAATTTAAATATTAATTATGAACTAATAGAATTAGTTAAAATTTACAGATTAATTCGCACTAATAAGTATAATAATAATATACTTACAAATGTAAAAAATTTATTTATTAATAT
>CALBPW010000297.1 GCA_937899145.1 uncultured Bacteroidota bacterium | reverse complement strand
GACTGTCGCAGGTGTGTTTGAGTTCTGTGCCTGTTTCAAACTGCATCAGCCATGCGCCAACGCTCATGTTACAACCGGCGTCGATGCCGGCAGTCACGTTTTTGGTTTGCTGCTTGCGCAGTATGTTGCGGTACTCCTCGCGCAGCGCATTGCCACCAATCTTGATTGCCGCCCAAATGCTGTGCGCCGTTTTGTGCCACTCAACAGCGGCTTTCAGCGTGCCGCTTGCATCTTTCAGCGTGTACAGGTTGAGCGATGTAAGCACCCGATACTCGCTCGACAGTCCGTTATCTATCACATTTTCAGTGCCTTGCCGTTGCTCAAAATCGAAGTTGGCAACTACAGCCATCCGCACCGGTGAGCCATACAGCTTGTAGCCCAAAGCGGCATTTGCGTTTTCGGTAACAAGCTCACTGATAGGAACATAGTTGTTGCCCGAGAGCGAACGGCTTGTTGTCAGCTTGCTGTAGCTCAGTGTTGCCAAAATGCCGTTGCCGCCTGCCGGAACAAGTGCGCAACCAATGTGGCGGCCATTTCCCTTGTATCGTGTAGAGGTGTAGGTTCCGGCACCGTCGAAGCGCGAAAATTTGTTGCCAAGTCCGGTCATGTGCAGTTCCGATGTGTTGGCTCCGTTGGTGTTGTAAAAGTCAACGTCCTGAAACTGCTTGTAAATCTGCAGTTTGCAATCAATATTCAGACTGTATTGTCCTATGGTTGCGCCACCGGCAATGTTGATGCTGAAGTCAGAAACAATGTTGCGCGGGCGCGGGTCGATGGTGCGGAAGTCGTGCTGTGCGCGGTATTCGCCGCCAACTCCTATTGCAAACCGCCTTATCTGCGTGGCGTATTTGCCATAGAACTCGTACGTTTCGTTGTCGAGATTGCCCCCAACCGAGTCGGCCATAATGTAGGGATAGAGCAGGCGGTAGTCGGCTGTAGAGTTCCACAGCACATTGCTTGTGGTGCCGCGCCTGTAGCTCACGCCCGATGCTACTGCCGTTTCGGGTTTCAACTTGATGTACGACTCTGCCTCAAAAAAGCCCCATTGCTGCTTGTCGCCCAGCTCGGTGGCAAAAGGCGCATCCTCGGTGCGGAGCGTCCAGCCTGCGGCAATCTCAGTCAGCGATGTGGCATAGTTATACATTAGTGCCGATGTCGCAACATTGTAGACACCGCTGCAGACGGCCGCTGTGGGCATATTGTGCTCAATTATGCTGCCGTGGCTGTCGGTGCTGTCGATGGTTGAACCGGCAGCCTGCAAAATTAGTGCTATCAGTATTATTGTTAATATGTAGCGTATGCTTCTCATTTATTTTATGTAGTCCAAATTGAGAATTACAAAGTCGTCGTCGAGTAGCTGAATGGCTGTTTCGATGCTGCTGTTGCCGGTGTAGCGCACTTTGGCTGTTGAGCCGTCGGCAAAATGCGCCGTGCCATCAAAGGCAATCATATATACGCCTTTCAATATTATTGTTGAACCAACACTGTTCACAAACAACGGAACATCGTACTCTTGCTTGTTGTTGATGTTGCGTATATAGTTAGATGAAAGTGAGTTGTCAACTTCAAGCCAGACTATTGTGCGGTTGTCGGTCAAGTCGCATCTGAATGTTATGCGGGCGTAGATGTCGCTATCGGTGCCGGTGCATTGCGTCAGCAGGACGGTCAGTGTCAGAAATAATATCAGTACGGCTTGCTTAATCATCTGATTGTTAGATTTTTGTGTTTATTTCCATGCCAAAATACGGTTTAACCTCGCGCCGCACTATCATACCAAATGCCGATGTGTACGATGGCGTGTAATCAGTTATTTTGTTAACAAATACAGCCATAAACAGTTTCTCGTTGAATAGCGATTTTGTTACTTTCAAATTCACGTTCATGCTCATTGGTATTGTGTTGTAGCGGTAGAGCGTCTCGTCGCGGCCGGTTTTTATCATCTGCGCCAGCACTCCATTATGTTCATCTTCGGCATTGAACGGGTGGACAGCCAAATTCTTGTCGATGTAGCTCGACGGATAGGGGTTGCAGTAACCGTTGCGCGAGCCGCTAAACCACAGCCATTGCAGCGATGTCGAAAAAATCAGCCCGAAGCGCGGAATCTGCGTGTCGAAGGTCAGGTTGGTGTTGAACCGCTCGCGTAAGTAATTGTCGCTGTCATCGTAATAACCAACATACGGGTATGCCTTGCCGTTGATTGCCACCGACGGCCTGTAAAATTGCGGCTGGCTGTTGGTGTAGCGCGTTCTGAACCATGCGCCGTTGACTGTTATCTTGGTGCGCAAAACCTGAATACGCTTCATCGACAACTGAAATTCTATGCCCTCTTTGGCTGTCCGGCTGCCGTTGGTTACAAAGGTGTACGACACTAACATTGTGTCGAGGTTGTATGGCACTTCCGACAGATTCGGCTGCTCGGTTAGTTGCTGTTTATCAATGCTTTGCTCGTTATAATCTTTGTAGATGATGCGGCTATAGTTTGAACTGTTGTTGCGAAATCCCGATTTCATATTCTCGCGGAAGTAGGTTACAGCTACCGAGTAGCCGTTCCAGAGTGCGTCGGCGCGCAGTTCCCATTTAAGGTTGCGGGCCGCTTTCAGCTGATAGTTGGTCGGGTCAATCTTTTCAATATAAATAGTCCCCCCTTACAAACCATACAACATTCTGATTAATAGTAAAATAAGTGCGATTTTATTTGGATAAA
>CALBPW010000296.1 GCA_937899145.1 uncultured Bacteroidota bacterium | reverse complement strand
GCCTCAATAGGAGCAGTTTCCGCCACTTCATTGCCAACTTGCGCAGTTGTCGGGCAAAAAAATCGACACCACAATAATTTATTTGCCGGAAACCGACAGCATTCTATATCGGGGTGCAGGGTTGCCTTCAACGGTTAAAATCCCACTTAATATTGACAGCGATACCACATTTGTGCAGTTTACACTTATAGGCGTTACAACCACAGCTGTCGAAAAGGAAAACAGTATTTTGGCAGTCGCATCAACTCCTGAATTGACAATCACAAACCTTGAGTGCGGGCCATTTTATTGTTTCCGCAATCTTGCTTACACATTGTATTCAATGTCGGGTGTTGAGCCAATTTACGAAATTATTCTTGATACTTTTAGTATCGATACTGTCCGCTATCAAATTGATTATGATTCACTTGGAGTGGCTATTGATACGCAGTTAGTGCCAACTACGCTAACACTTGTCGATACCATTTGGCGCAAAACCGGTGTCGTTGATGTTGATTATCAGATGTCTATTGATTCGGTTTACTATTTCACCAACGAAATTGATGAAGATTATGAGGTGCACGCTAAAATATTTTTTTAACATAATATTGTTATTTGTGTGCTTCGCAAGTTATGCGCAAGAGCCATTTGTTGAGGAGATGCCACGCCGTCAGATGTATGTGCGCGTAGGATACGATTTGTCGCGTCTGGCATTGCCATACGTAGGCGATATTGGCTCGCGCGGAGTTGAATTTTCGATTGATGGCGAAGTGCATTATCATTGGTTTCCAGTGATTGAAGTTGGTAAACAATGGATTAAACATGATACCGATAGCATAAATTATAAGATGGACGGTGTTTATGGTCGTATCGGTTTCGATTATAATGTGTTAAAATATCAGCATCGTCTTGACCGTGACATGTTCTTTATCGGTTTGCGTGTGGCGCATAATAAGTTTAAGCATGAATTGCCATCGGTTGTTATGCAGACAAATGGAGAGCCTATTTATTCAAGTATTTCATCGCGCAATTTATCGGCAACTTGGGGTGAAATGACAATTGGCGCAAAAACTGAAGTGTTTCATAATCTGTATTTTGCTTTGACAGTTCGCATGAAAGTGATGTTGGCACACGCCAAGTACGAAAATATGACTCCGTACATTGTGCCGGGCTTTGGCAAAGGTTTTTATAAGGTGAATGGCGGTATTAGTTACTCAATAATGTACGCTATTCCGTTGCGTGGTGCTGGTAGCGATGGCTTTGAAAGCGAATAGCGATTTTATCTTAGTCTGTTTTTCAAAAAATGCTTCCGCGTGAATAGTAGTAAGGCAGCAACGCCAATAACATTCACAATCCATGCCGACCAGAAAGCTGCATGGTAGCCTAAATTTTCGGCAAACAATCCGCCAATAATTACGCCAATTCCAATGCCCGCATCCCACGAAGTCAGCTGTGTCGCATTAGCAGTTCCGCGTTGGCTATTGGAAGCCAGATTGATAAACATCGTTTGAAAAGCAGGAAACATGTGCCCGTTGCCAAAACCAATAATCAGAGCTGAGCCATAGTAGCCCAGAGGCGAATGAATAGCGGCAAAAAGCAAGTAGCCAAACATCGATATAAGCACGCCAAATACAGCATTTTGCACAATTTTGCCTTGCCTTAGCGAGCGGCTGCCATGTATTCTGGCGATAATGAGCCCGCATGCCAAAAGCGTGAAAAACAAGCCAGTGCCACCTGTGATTCCAAGTTCTTCTTTGCCGTAAATGGCTATGTATGTTGATAATACGCCGTATGAAAAAGCGTAACAAGCTAATGTCGCACCTTCGCGCCAACCTTTAAGCAGAAAAAAGCGGTCGAGCGAAATAGGTTGCTTGTTGCTAACTTGTTCACGTGGCGAAAGTTGCAATGTTGAATTGATAGATAAACCGATGCCTGCGCAAATTAGCGATAGTGCGAATAGCACATTGTAATTGTTGCAGATATGGAAAATGTAAAGCGCGAACGTTGGCGCGATGGCTGTTGCAAGATTATTGCTAAGTCCATAATATCCAATGCCTTCAGCACGGCGTGAGGGGTGAAGCACATCAATTCCGACGGTGCTGTTTGCAACTGTAGTGGCGCCAAATGGCGCTCCATGCAGTGTGCGTACAATGGTGAAAATCAGTAATGTGCCTGCTATTAAGTATCCGGCAAAAAATGCAAAAAACAGAAAATAGCATATCAGTAGCACTTTTTTGCGCGGAAAACGGTCAACTAAAAAACCGCTGAAAGGGCGGCAAAGCAAGGCTGTAAGCGTGTAGCCTGAAAGTACAAGACCGATGGTATCTTTGTCGGCATTAAAAGTGTCGCTCAAATAGAGTGGCAAAAGTGGCATTAACAACATAAACGAGAAGAAAATCATAAAGTTGGCGCACCAAATTTTTATATAGTTGCTATTCCAAAGTTTATAATTTTTTATATCGTTATCATCTTGATTCATAAATAGATAATCTGATTTACTGTATTCCTTTACAAAATTGCAAATGTACTGAAACCGGGAGTATTTAATAGCCGTTTGCTAATTGTTGATGTGCAGCAAGCCTTCGGGCACATTTATGCTGACTTGCCGTTTGCGAAAATCGATTTTTGTTACAAAATCGGGATGGAAAGGAATAAGGATTTCGGCATCGCCCACCACCATTAACGGATTGATATTCAGGTTGTCGATACGCAAAATGTTGCCAATTTCGCCTTTTGTTTTGTCAATAACTTTAAAACCAATAAGTGCATTTGGCGATGCGTAACCATTGTCAAGGTCTTCAAGCAAGTTAGGGGAGATGAGTAATCGACAGCCAACCAACGATTTTGCGCGTTGTTCGGTTTTGGTGCAATCAAACTGAATGCGAGCACGTTGCGTGCTGATGGCTTGTGCGTGGCTGATAAAAAAAGGAACCCGTAGTCCTTCTATTTCAAGAACTACGGGTTCGGTTGTTTCTTCAAGAATTTCGGGATTGTCGAGTTCTACAATTAGTTCACCACTAACACCGTGGGTTTTAACCACTTTTCCAACTTCAACAAAATCCGTAATATTCATAGCCTATTCAGCTGCAGGAGCCTCTGTTTCAGCGGCTGGTGCTTCTTCAGCAGGAGCCTCGGCAGCGGCAGCTTCTTTAGCGGCTTCTTCTGCAGCGGCTTTAGCTTCGGCTTGTTTTTTTGCTAATGCTTCAGCTTTTGCTGCATTTGTTTTGCGTTCTGCCTCTAAACGTTCGCGTTTAGCGTTGTTAGAATTTTCAGTAATTTTGTTCTTAGCTGCTTGATTTTTAGCGTCTTTTTCAGATACCCATTTTTCGAATTTTGCTTCGGCTGCAGCTTCGTCAAATGCACCTTTTTTAACACCTTCAAGCAAGTGTTTCTTCAATAAAACACCTTTTTTCGACAAAATTGATTTTGCAGTGTCAGATGGTTGAGCACCGGTTTGTAACCAATAAAGAGCCCGTTCGAAGTTAAGTTCAATAGTAGCAGGATTTGTGTTAGGATTGTAACTGCCCAATCTCTCAATGAACTTACCATCACGTGGTGCCCTGCTATCGGCAACGACAATATGGTAGTAAGCGGCAGCTTTTCTACCTTGTCTTGTCAAGCGAATTCTTACAGACATAATTTATTGTTTTTTTAAGTTTTAAAATTGAGCCGCAAATATAGATATTTTTTAATTCGATTGATGTCGATTGGAAAAAAAATATTGTGGAGAGTAAGCAAGCCGTTGGCTGATTGTCGCAACTAAAAATATTCAGCGCCATTGCATTTTTTTGTTTTGGTATCAAAAAATATAATATTTTTGTTTTCCGTTAACGTACACGAAAATAATGGTTGAACAAACTAAAAAATTGGGAATCAAAGAAATAGCTCGACGAGCCGGCGTTTCTATTGGTACAGTCGATCGTGTACTGCATAACAGAGGTGAGGTTAAAAAAGAAACTCATGATAAAATCATTCAGATAATCAATGAGTTGGAATATACTCCAAATCCATTGGCGCAGGCATTGTCGTTAAGGAAAACAGCTAACATTGCTATAGTGATTCCAAATTCCAGCGACAATAATCCATATTGGCAAAAGCCAGTTGAGGGTATCGCGATTGCGCAAAAAGAGTTGTCGGCTTATAATGTTACGTTTAACACTTTCTATTTTAACGCTACTAAGCAGGAATCGTTTATTTCGGCTATAAATCAAGTAATTAAAGTTGCTCCAGATGGCGTTTTAATTTGCCCCGCATTTAAAAATCCTGCAATTCAATTTTTTGCCCAACTTGATGCTGTTAATATTCCATACGTTTTTATCGATATTAACATAAATAATACCAATAGTATCGGTTATTTTGGTCAAGATGCCTTTCAGAGTGGCGTTATTGCAGCAAAATTAATGTGTCAAAATATCGACTCAAATTCAACAATAATAATTGTTAAACAAAGTGCTCATAAAATTTTCTCTGACCATATTGAATCTCGGATAAATGGTTTTTGCAGAGTGATTGATACTTATAATATAGGTGCGAAAATTGTTGAAATTGATTTAAGCTATGATGATGAGCCCCAAAGTACTATGCGACAGTATTTTACAGGTAAAAAGCTAAATATTTTTGTGCCTAATTCGCGTGCTTTCGTTTTGGCCGATCTGATTGAGAAATCGGGTATAAATTATTGTAACATAATAGGTTATGACCTTATTAATGAAAATGTGAAACACCTAAAAAACGGGACAATAAATTATTTGCTCAATCAGCGTCCCGATGAACAATCGTACAAAGCCATAATGCGGCTTTTCAACTACGTTTTGGGGCACAAAGCTACCGAACAGAAAAACAATTTTAGTCCTATCGACATCATCATTAAAGAAAATGTTGATTATTACCGTAAATCGTTGATGGACAAGAAAATATACACAAACACTAACAACTCTATTCTATGAACACCAAAATTTTATTTACAATTGTTGCCATCTCATTAATTGGGTGCGCGCAAAATCGAAATCAAAATACTGAGAAAGCTCATTTTGAGTATTTTAGCTATATAGGTAACGATGATTGTTACAATCAATTGCAGCTTGCCGGCGATGAAATGCCAAACCCCATTCTATCAGGTTTTTATCCTGACCCATCGGTTTGTAACCGCGGAGACGACTACTATTTGGTAAACTCCACATTTGCGTTTTTCCCCGGATTGCCTGTTTTTCATAGCACCGACCTTGTAAATTGGCAACAAATTGGTAATGCGATCAATCGTCCTTTGCAATTCATTAACAGCCATTTAAGTGTTAGTAACGGAATGTATGCGCCTACAATCCGTTACAATCCGTATAACAACAAATTCTACATTGTTTGCACCGATGTTTATGGGCAAGGCAATTTCATTATTTCAACCGATGACCCTGCTGGTTCATGGTCGGACCCTGTGTTGCTCAATTTCGATGGCATCGACCCTTCAATATTTTTCGACACCGACGGACGCGCCTACATTGTTAATAATGGCGACCCTGCGCATCGGCCTGAATATGAGTCGCAAAAGGCGATTTGGATGCAAGAGTTTGATGTCAATGCAAATCAACTTGTTGGCGTCCGAAATGTTATTTGTGAGTCGGGACATAATCCAGAGGAACACCCAGTTTGGCTCGAAGGTCCGCATCTTTATAAAATAGGCGATTATTACTATTTGATGGCGGCAGAGGGCGGAACATCAATCAACCATTGCGAGGTGATTTTCCGTAGCCGAAATATTTGGGGACCATACGAAACCAATCCAAACAATCCAATTTTGACACAGCGAGGATTGCCTGCTAATAGGTTAAATCCTATAACAAACGCAGGTCATGCCGACCTTTTCCAGTATGAAAATAATTGGTACGCAGTGTTTCTTGCGTGTCGTCCGTACAATGAGTACAACTATTTTAATATTGGTCGCGAAACATTTATGTTGCCAGTAACATGGGCAGACGGTTGGCCGACTATATTGCCGCAAGGCGAGGCAGTGCCTTTGAAGATCAAAAAGCCGATGCCTTCTGCCGCAAACATTGCTACAGCAATGCCAGTTGGTAATTTTAGTTTTACTGAAAAATTTGATAACAAAGAGCTTCCGTTGCAATGGATGTTTTTGCGCGTGCCAACTGAACAATGGTGGGAAACGGGTAACGGATTGAGTATCAGTCTTAGAAATGAAAAAATAACTGATGGTAAACAACCTTCATTTGTCGCTTGTCGCCAGCGACATCATCAATTCACAATTGAAACAAAAATGGATTTTGTGCCAAAAAGCGAAAATGAATTTGCCGGCGTTGCGTTATTTCAAAGTGAATCAAATAATTATACGTTTGGTGTAACGTTGGAAGACGGGAAACCGAGCATCGCTTTGCGTAATGCCGCACGCACAGGAAATAAGTGCAGTGTGAATTTGATGAATGCAGCCGAATTGCCTTCAAATTTTGACGGACAAATCATTCTTTCGGTTACACAATCGCCTACTTGCCTGACATTCAGCTATAAAACTGCCGATAATACCGATTTTGAAGTTTTGTCAACAAATGTCGATTTTGAATGTTTAAGTACCGAAAAGGCGGGCGGATTTATCGGAACGTTAATTGGTTTGTATGCAGAAAAATAAAGAGAACTAAACAATAAAATACCACTAAATTTTAAACTGTTTAATAATGATTAGCAATCAGAAAATGAGTAATTACCGATGGGTAATTTGCGGGCTACTATTTTTAGCCACAACTGTCAATTATCTTGATAGACAGGTGCTTTCACTCACGTGGAAAGATTTTATCGCTATCGATTTTCATTGGAACGATAACGATTATGGCAATATAACTGCCATATTTTCAATTTTTTACGCTTTTATTTCGCTTTTTGCCGGCAAATTTATCGACTGGATGGGGACAAAAAAAGGATACATCTGGGCGATTGTTGTTTGGTCAGTGGGAGCGTGCTTGCATGCGGCTTGCGGCATTGTAACAATGCGTCTTACTGGCATTGCTGATGTTGATGCGTTGCGTGCTGTAACAGCAGGTTCAGAACTTGCGCTAACTATTTCAACCATAAGTGTTTGGCTGTTTTTGGCATGTCGTATTATTCTTGCCACAGGCGAGTCGGGAAACTTCCCTGCCGCCATTAAAGTTACTGCTGAATATTTCCCGAAAAAAGACCGCGCCTATGCCACATCAATCTTCAACGCAGGCGCATCGGTTGGCGCACTTGTCGCTCCGCTATCAATCCCAATTCTTGCTAAATATATGGGTTGGGAGATGGCGTTTATTATTATTGGTGCCATTGGTTTTGTTTGGGCGGGAGCTTGGCTGTTCTTGTACTCCGCTCCAGCTCAAAACCGATTCGTAAACGAAGCGGAACTTGCTTATATTGAATCAGATAACGAAACGGAAAATGATGCGAAACTTGTTACAAAAACCGAGGAAAACGAAGTCAAACTTTCGTTCCTCGATTGCTTTAAGCATCGTCAAACATGGGCGTTCATTGTCGGTAAACTGATGACCGATGGAGTATGGTGGTTCTTCTTGTTCTGGGCTCCTGCCTATTTCTCCGAGCTTGGCTACCCAACATCATCAGGTATGGGGCAAATGCTTATTTTTGTGCTCTATCTTATTGTAACTGTGGTGTCTATCTTTGGCGGATACCTGCCAAAACTTTTTGTTGAAAAATTAGGAATGCACCCCTATGCAGGCCGTATGCGCGCAATGCTGATATTTGCCTTTTTGCCAGTGTTTGCAATGTTTGCGCAACCATTAGCTGGAACATCAGTATGGTGGCCCTGCGTCATCATTGGTTTGGCTGGCGCAGGACATCAAGCTTGGTCGGCAAATCTTTATTCAACCATTGGCGATATGTTTCCAAAATCAGCTATTGCAACCATTACAGGCATCGGCACAATGTTTGGCGGACTTTGTTCATTTGCCATTAATAAAGGCTCAGGCATGTTATTTACTTATGCCGAAGGGCAAGGCGACGCGTTTGCATTTTTTGGCGCGACAGGCAAACCTGCAGGCTATATGATGGTATTCTGTTATTGTGCAGTGGCATATCTGCTTGCATGGTGCATTATGAAGGTGCTGGTGCCGAAATATAAACCGATTGACAAATAATTGAAAATCAGAAATATGAAATCATTTGTAACAGACGAGTTCTTGCTGAAAACTAAGACCGCACAAGAACTCTTTCACAATTTTGCTGAGAAACAGCCGATTATCGACTATCACTCACACCTTATTCCACAACAAATTGCCGAAAACAAAAAATTCGACAACATTGCGCAAATCTGGCTGTCGGGCGACCATTACAAATGGCGCGCTATGCGAGCCAACGGCATCAATGAGCGGTTTGTGACAGGCAATGCCACCGACCGTGAAAAATTTGACGCATGGGCTGCTACTGTGCCTTACACATTGCGCAACCCGCTCTATCACTGGACACACCTTGAGTTAAAACTCTATTTCGGAATCGACATTCTGCTGAATCCTGAATCGGCCGACGAAATATACAACCGTACAGCCGAAATGCTGAAATCTGACGATTTTAGCGTTTGGGGTATGATGAAAAAAATGAACGTTGAAACGGCTTGCACCACCGACGACCCAGTTGATGATCTTCGGTATCATAAGCAAATAGCCGCATCGGCCTGCCCAACAAAAATTCTACCAACATGGCGTCCCGACAAGGCTTCAGACGTAACCAATGCAAAAACGTGGAATACTTATATCGATAAACTGTCAGAAGTGTCTGATATCGAGATAAATAGCTTTAAAACAATGTTTGATGCTCTCGACCATCGAATTGATTATTTCCATTCGGTCGGTTGTCGATTAGCCGATTTTGGACTTGATTTCTTATACTCAGCTGATTACACCGATGCCGAAATTGAAAACATTTTCAGTAAGATACGTGGTGGAAAAGAACTGAATGCTGATGAAATCCTAAAATTCCGCTCGGCTGCGCTTTATCGCTTTGCGCTACAGGTGCACGCCAAAGGTTGGGCGCAGCAGTTCCATGCAGGTCCTGTCCGCAACAACAACACTCGCCTGCTTACCGAACTTGGTCCGGATACGGGCTTTGACAGCATTGGCGACTTCTCGCAAGCACTCTCAATGTCGAAATTCTTAAACAAACTTGATAGCAGCAATCAACTTGCAAAAACAATTCTGTATAATATCAATCCTGCTGATAATGAAGTTTTTGCGACAATGATTGGAAACTTCCAAGATGGTAGTGTTCCCGGAAAAATGCAATGGGGCTCTGCTTGGTGGTTCCTCGACCAAAAGGATGGCATTGAAAAGCAACTTAACTGCTTGAGTTGCCATGGATTACTAAGCCGTTTTGTTGGTATGCTGACCGACTCGCGCAGTTTCCTTTCGTATCCACGGCACGATTATTTCCGCCGCATCTTGTGCCGCGTGATCGGCGAATGGGTGGAGGACGGCCAATTCCCTGCGGACATGGACACCCTGGGAGAGATCGTTACGGGCATCAGCCATGACAACGCGAAAAGCTATTTCGGGTTTGCCGAAAAATAGAATGAAAATATAGACAGGAGAGATGAAAGTATGCTTAGTGTGGAACAGGCAGCGGCCTGCGGCGTGGTGCCGGTGGTCGTGCTGGACGACGCGGAACAGGCGGTGCCCACCGCCAAGGCGCTCTTGAAGGGCGGCATCAACGCCATGGAGATCACCTTCC
>CALBPW010000295.1 GCA_937899145.1 uncultured Bacteroidota bacterium | reverse complement strand
TAGACAGGGCAGCCTTCGGTGTAAAAAATAATGTCGTCAAAAAGGTTGCGGAGGAGAAAATACTTCTTCCGGTACAGGTTTACTTTGCAAACTTTAACATGGAGGAGGAAGTCGGACCGGAGGATATGGACAATAAAGACTCTGTCACATGGGAACAAATGCTGAAATATTTGAAAGTCTTCCAGTTGCAGTTTCGAAACAATTAGCGCTTGAGCGCGACCCGCACGGAAATGTTCAAGTATCACTTATCGAAACCGAGCAATTGCTTGCCGAAATGGTTGGCAAGAAACTTGCTGAATGGAAGAAAGCCGGTAAATACACTGGAAAATTCTCAACTCAACACCACTTCTTCGGCTACGAAGGCCGCTGCGCCGCTCCGTCAAACTTCGACGCTGACTACTGCTACTCGCTGGGCTACACGGCTTCGATGCTTATTGGCGCAGGCAAGACTGGCTATATGTCGTCGGTTCGCAACACCACCGAGCCTGCCGACAAATGGATTTCGGGCGGCATTCCTATCACCGCAATGATGAATATGGAAAAACGTAACGGCAAGATGAAACCTGTTATCCAGAAGGCTCTTGTGAAACTGGACGGCGGTCCGTTCAAATATTTCGCTTCGAAACGCGACGAGTGGGCCATCAACACCGACTTTGTTTACCCAGGCCCAATCCAATACTTCGGACCAACCGAAGTTTGCGACCAGCCGACTCACACTCTGCTGCTCGAGCACGGAAAGAACATTTAATCAGTGTTTAAATAGAATGAAAAAGCCGCCCGATTTGGACGGCTTTTTTTGTGGTAATTATCGCACTGAGTTTTCTCGCACAGTCCCGATTGTTATCGGAAACACAGATTACACAGTTTTTTTTGAACGCAGATGACGCAGATTTAAGGGATTTGAATGATTCTTAGCCTATGCACCGAAAAAAGACATCGCCTTCCTTCCCGCGTCAGTCATCAGTCCGCGCGATTCAAGTTGGCGGCAGCGCTTGATGTTCAGGGCGGTCAAGTGGCCGGCTCCGAGCCGCGCCAGCATCTGACTGCGGTTTTCGAATATGAGCAGATTGGTAATTTCAATTGGTTGTGTGGGGTAGGCATTGCATTTGACCCATACAAACCGGCACGGGTTTCAGGTGAGTTCGCAATATACATAAAGCGAACAAAATGTTCATCTCACAGTGCCCGCCGATTTTCTTTCCTCGTCAGATTTATTCAGATTTTCAGATTCGTGTGAAAATTCGTTTCGCAAAGCCGACACCACTTGCTCTGGCGTTATGCCGTACCGGATTTCACCATTTTGCACCACCGAAATTGAACCTGTTTCTTCTGAGACAACAATAATAGCAGCGTCAGTTTCGTTCGACATGCTCAACGCTGCGCGGTGGCGCAAACCAAGATGAGGAGGCAGAACCAAATCGTCGTTTATAGGCAAAACACATCGCGCCGCTCTGATTTTGTCGCCGATAATAATCATTGCGCCATCGTGCATTGGGCTGTTTTTGAAGAAGATACTCTCAATCAATCGTTGCGACACATCGGCATTAAGTGTATCACCGCTTTGAACATAAGTTACTAATTCAGAGCGATTTGTAAAAACAATCAATGCGCCGGTTTTGGTTAGCGACATATTACGACAAGCTCGGCTAATCTCACGTAAAGTATTGTTACTGACAGCGATATTTGATTTTCCGAAATAATGTCCAAACGCAAAATAACGCTTCATAAAATCACTATTTCCTATCAGCAACAAAAATTTTCTGATTTCTTGCTGAAAAAGAATGATTACAGCCAAAACCCCAACGCTGATAAAAGAGTCTAAAATTGTTGATAGAAGACTGAGGTTTAAGAATTTAACCAACAACCAAACGACATAAAAAAGCAATAATCCGATAAAAATATTTATGGCTACAGTGCCACGCACCAACCGGTAAAGTTGATACAAAATCAGTGCGACAAGCAGAATATCAACAAAATCGATAAAATGGATTGTTATAAAAAGTGATGCCATATTTCAGTTTTGCTGATGCGAAGATAATAGAAATGATGAAATTGTGAAGTTTTACTTTCGTGCCCCCCAATCGATATTTACCCCAAAAGCTATTGATTGATAATTAGTTATATCAGTTTTATTAATAACTGTAGT
>CALBPW010000294.1 GCA_937899145.1 uncultured Bacteroidota bacterium | reverse complement strand
AAATTGGGCAAGCTACTACTTACGAACGAAAAATCGAAATTTGCGAACGTGCCTATAAATTACTGATTAACAAGGCTGAATATAAACCAAACGAGATAATTTTCGACGTAAATGTTTTGTCGGTTGGCACTGGAATTGAGGAACACGCCAACTACGGCATCGACTTTATACGCGCAGTTGAGTGGGTGAAGAAGAATTTGCCCGGAGCCCGCACCAGCGGTGGTATTTCAAATCTATCTTTCTCATTTAGAGGAAATAACCCTGTGCGCGAAGCTATGCACTCCGTATTTCTCTATCACGCCACAACCGTTGGCCTCGATATGGGAATAGTAAACCCCGCAATGTTGCAAGTTTACGACGAAATTGAACCTAACTTACTGAAACTATGCGAAGATGTCATTTTAAATCGTTCAGCCGAAGCAACCGACGAGCTCATCGATTTTGCATCTAAGCTAAAAGAACAAGCCTCTGCAAATGGCGGCCACACTGAAACCAAACAAGCCGCATGGCGCGAACTGCCGGTAGATGAACGACTTGCATACGCTCTCAGCAAAGGAAATGCCGATTTTCTTGAAATCGATATTGCCGAGGCAATGCAGAAATATGGCAATCCGGTTGATATAATAGAAGGTCCGCTGATGGACGGAATGGATCATGTTGGAAAACTATTTGGCGAGGGCAAAATGTTTCTGCCTCAAGTAGTTAAGTCGGCAAAAGTTATGAAACAAGCCGTAACCATTCTTCAGCCCGAAATTGAACGCCACAACCAATCGGCAGGTGGCAACGAGCGGCGTGCAAAGGTAGTTTTAGCAACCGTCAAAGGCGATGTGCACGATATTGGGAAAAATATAGTGGCTATCGTCTTCGCTTGCAACAATTTAGATGTTATCGACCTTGGTGTTATGGTTGACAATCGCACAATCATCGACACTGCGGTAAAGGAAAATGCTGATATTATTGCAGTTAGCGGACTTATCACACCATCGCTTAAAGAGATGGAGCAACTTTGCGAAATGCTTGAACGCGAAGGACTTAAAATTCCTGTTTTGGTTGGTGGCGCAACAACATCAGTTGTACACACAGCCGTAAAACTTGCCACACGATATAGTTATTTTGTGGCACACGGCAACGACGCTTCAGCCTCGGCGGTTATTGCCAAGCGCCTGCTCAGCGACCGCGAAAACACCATTGCCGAAATCAAACGCGAACAAGAAAATGTGCGAGCCGCCTACGACAGCCGCAAAAACGACATTGCCCCTTACACAACCGCCAACGAAAAAGCGCCACAATTTGCACTGTCAACATTTATAAACGGATTCGGCAATACCGAAAATATTGAAAATCACAATCTTCCAATTTCAGAGATAGCCGACAAAATTGAATGGGAAAACTTGCTGCATTTTTGGGGATTTAAAGGTGCGGCACTCGATAAAATGCTTAAAAATGAAGAAGCCGCAAAAACATACAAATCGGCTTTGTCGCTACTGAAATCGATAAAAATTGACGGAACAATCAAAATTTCGTTAGTGCTGAACTTTTTTATGGCGCACAAAGAAGGCAACGATATTGTTCTTGACAACAGCTTGCACTTGCCAATGTTACGCAGCCAAAATTTCGGCAACAACTACCTCTCGCTTGCCGATTATTTCTCGTCAGCCGAACGTGCAACGCCAATCGGACTTTTCTGCATAAAAGTTGAAGACAATCTGCAACATACTGATTGCAAATCGTTTGAATGTTTGTTGCGTCAAGCTCTTTGCGCACGCCTTGCCGAGGCTACAGCCAATTGGATGCAACAAAAAATTGAAGGCGACACTACTATTATCCGCCCCGCTTTTGGCTACCCGACTTGCCCCGACCACTCGCTGAAACAGCTTGTTTTTCAGGCAATTAAAGCTGGAGAAAAATTAGGAGTTACACTTACTGAATCGTTTGTTATTCAACCTGTTACCAGCATTTGCGGTTTCTTAATCGCACACTCTGAGGCTAAGTATTTTGCTGTAGGACAGATAGATGACGAACAAATTGCCGATTATGCAAACCGACGCCAATTGCCGTTAGAAACAATTAAAAAACTTCTAAATCCCTGATTATGAGGATTGTGGTTTTAGATGGATATTGCCTCAACCCGGGCGATTTAAGTTGGGAAAAACTAAAACTTTTAGGTGAATTTACCGTCTTCGACCGCACACCCGCCAATCTTACCATTGAGCGTGCCAAAAATGCCGATGCGCTACTCACTAACAAAACAATTTTAAATGCCGAAAATATGGCGCAAATGCCTAATCTTAAATACATTGGCATATTGGCAACGGGCTACAATGTTGTCGATTTAAACTACACAAACAATCACGAAATAGTAGTTACAAACATTCCTGCATATAGCACCTCATCGGTTGCGCAAATGGTTTTCGCTCACATACTTAACATAACCAATAGTGTCGATTTTCACTCACAAATTGTGCACAATGGCGAATGGACACGCAGCATCGATTTTTGTTTCTGGCGCAAACCACAAATCGAACTTGCTGGCAAAACCATAGGGCTTGTAGGGCTTGGAAATACAGGTATGGCAACGGCTCGCATCGCATTAGCATTTGGAATGAAAGTGATTGCCGTAACAAGCAAAAAGAATTTGTCAAATGATATTAAACATGTGTCGTACAACGAGTTATGGCAACAAAGCGACATTATCAGCCTACATTGTCCACTATGTGCCGACACCAAGCAAATTATAAATGCCGACAGTTTAAGCCAAATGAAACCGACGGCAATACTGATAAACACAGGCCGCGGACCATTAATTGACGAGCAAGCGCTTGCCAATGCACTTAACACCGGCAAAATTGCCGCCGCCGCCGTTGATGTTCTATCAACTGAGCCGCCAAAGGCTGACAATCCACTACTTACAGCTCGCAACTGCTTCATAACTCCGCACATTGCTTGGGCAACAGCCGAAGCACGGCAAAGGCTGATGGACATTGCCGCCGGAAATTTGCAATCCTTTATAAATGGCAATGCGGTGAATGTGGTTAAAAATTGAAATAAATATATTTGCCATGCCAATTACACAATCAATAAATCTTCAAAAAAATGTCAGAAAACAATAAAAAAGCAACTCCGCTATCCGATTTAGGTGAATTTGGATTGATAAAAAAACTTACCGAACCATTCAAAATTAAAAGTTCATCAGTTGTAAAAGGTATCGGCGACGATGCCGCAATTATCAAACCTGACGATAACGAAATTCTTGTTACAACCGATTTGTTGGCAGAAGGCGTCCATTTCGATTTGGTTTACACACCATTGCAACATCTTGGATATAAAGCAGTTATTGCCAATTTATCAGATATTTATGCGATGGGTGGAAAACCGATGCACATTACTGTTTCGTTAGCCGTTTCATCAAAATTTTCAGTTGAAGCGCTCGAGCAACTTTATGATGGGATTCGCCGTGCTTGCGAACGCTACAATGTAGATTTGATTGGTGGCGACACTACAAGTTCGCTTACCGGACTCATTATCAGCATTACTGCCGTTGGCGAAGTGGAAAAAGGGAAATCAATATTGCGCAATGGCGCCAAGGCTGGCGATTTGGTTTGCGTATCGGGCGATTTGGGTGGCGCATACGCTGGTTTACAGATACTTAAACGCGAGCGCGAGGTGTATATGATAAATCCAAACTCACAACCCGATTTGTCAAAATACGATTACGTTATCGGGCGCCAACTCAAGCCCGAAGCTCGCCGCGAGGTTATCGATATGATAAAACAATCGGGATTAACACCAACCGCAATGATTGACATCAGCGACGGATTGTCGTCGGAATTACTGCACATCTGCAAGCAATCGGGCTGCGGCGTTAAAATTTATGAGAGCAAACTGCCCGTTGACCCACAAACAGAGGCTGTAGCAACTGAACTAAATATGGACGCGACTATGATTGCCATGAATGGTGGCGAAGATTACGAACTGCTGTTCACAATACCTGCCGAACAAGTTGAAATTGCAGGCAATATGGCAGGAATATCGATAATTGGCCAAATAACCAACGAACCCGAAGCTTATACGCTTATGGGCAGGGTGGCTGGCAGCACACGCATTTCGGCTCAAGGTTGGGAAGCGTACAAAAAATAAAAACTCATAAAATGCCGAATCAAAAAAAATCGGCAAATTGAACACCTACTCAATTTGCCGATTTTAGTATTATAGCGCACATTCTCAAATAAACTTATTGCCAGTGCGCGTTTTAATATCATTTACAATATTTTTCACTTTTTGCTCTTCGTCTTTATTGCAGATGAGCAAAGCGTCGGGCGTATCAACAACAATATAGTTGTTAAGACCCTGAACAACAACAAGTTTGTCTTTTGGCGCATACACCACAGAGCGTGTCGTACCATACAATAATATGTTGTCGCCAACCGCTACATTTTCATCAGTGTCTTTGCGTTTGTTTTCGTAAAGCGATGCCCAAGTCCCAAGGTCTGACCAACCAAAATGAGAACCCAAAACTGCCACATTATCAGCTTTTTCCATTACACCATAGTCAATTGAGATATTCTCGCAAACAGGATATATCTGTTGCACAGCATCATCCTCGTCGGCGGTGTTAAATAATTCTGACTTACTGTTAAATAGATTGTAAACCTCAGGCAAGTGTTTTTGGAAGGCCTCTTGTATCGATTTAAGCGACCAGATGAAAATGCCCGAATTCCAATAAAATTCACCACTTTGGACAAAAAATTTGGCAAATTCAAGATTTGGCTTTTCGGTGAAAGCTTTCACCTTACAAAGGTCGCCAATGCTATTGTATGAGATGGGCTCGCCAAACTGAATATAACCATAGCCAGTGTCGGGACGTGTGGGCTGTATGCCAAGTGTCAACAGATTATTATTGTTAGATACAAACTCAAATCCGTTTTTTATTGTATTGATAAAAAGTTGGTCGTTAAGAATAAGATGATCCGATGGAGCCACAACAATTTTAGCGTTGGGGTTCATTTGCTGAATGCGGAAATTAGCATACGCAATACATGGAGCCGTGTTGCGGCGCGCCGGCTCAAGCAAAATTTGCGATTCACTAAGTTGTGGCAATTGTTTTAGTGTCAAATCTTTATACTCAGCACTTGTTACAATCAGCACATTTTCTTTTGGCACAATTTGTGTAAACCGCTCAATTGTTAGTTGAAGCAGCGATTTTCCAACTCCCAGAATATCAATAAATTGCTTTGGATATGACGCACGGCTTACTGGCCAAAAGCGTGTTCCTGCGCCTCCCGCCATTATCACGCAAAATAAATCTTGATTCATACAATGGTTCATTTTTGTTTGTTGAGCAAAGATAAGGCAAAAAAAATGTGAAATGTTATATTTTGAATCACAAATAGCAGCCTTCCTACTTTTTTTCATACTATCGCATTTAATATTTCATTTTCAAAACAATATTTCTACTTTTGCGCTACTCAAAAATTACGATAAATGCTAATTATTAATAATAGAAATATGAGCACGTCATCAAGCAATACAACTACTTGGTGTACAATAACTTATATTCCTTTCAGTACAACCACAACCCCCGGTGGGGGTAGAATGTAATCAGATGGTTTCTGAAAAAAACGGGCATTTATTTTTGGAAGACACCTATCTTCCTGTCATTTAAAAAGTTAAAAATCATAAAATCATGCAGATATTAAAATTCGGAGGTTCATCGGTTGCTAATGCTGAACGTATTGAGCAGTTGGCAAAAATTGTTAGCCGATACAAAAATCAAGATTTAGTTGTAGTTGTTTCAGCCTTACAAGGCGTTACTAACCTGTTGGAAAACAGTGCAAAAGCCGCACTTGAAAACTCAGAGCAATACACTGAATTTATCGACGAAATCCGCCGTCGCCATATCGAAATCATAAACGAACTTGTTGCCGATGACCAAAAAGCCACAATGACAGAGTTTATAAAAGACCGCTGCGCAGAAGCCAACAAGATTTGTCAGAGCATCAAATTTCTTGACGAATGTTCTGACCGCACACGCGCCAAACTGCTCTCAATGGGCGAACGCATGTCGTCAACACTTATAAGCGCATCGCTTAACAACTTGGGACTGAAGAACATACTTGTTGACGCACGCAACATTATCATCACCGACAACAACTACCTGCAAGGTAATGTTGACCACGCCATATCGGAACAAAAAACACTCAACGCATTCAAAAATTTCAAGGGCATTGCCGTTGTGCCGGGCTTCATATCAAGCACTCACGAGAGCGAACCGTCAACCCTCGGACGTGGCGGCTCCGACTACACGGCAGCCCTGCTTGGCAACTATCTAAATGCTTCACTCATTGATATTTGGACTGATGTAAGTGGAATGTTAACGGCCGCTCCAAATATCGTTTCGGCTGCATATCCCATCAAATCAATGAGTTACGAAGAGGCAATGGAACTTTCGTACTTTGGCGCAAAAGTGATTTATCCGCCAACCATTCAGCCCGCACTTGAAAAGAAAATTCCCATCGGCATAAAAAACTCATACGCTCCTGACGACGAAGGAACACTCATCACTGAGCATCCAAACCATGGCGATGCCACCGTAAAAGGTTTTTCGTCAATCGGAAACATATCGCTGATAACCGTGTCGGGCAGCGGAATGATAGGCGTGCCGGGCGTTGCAATGCGGGCTTTTAAGGCACTTTGCGCAGGTAATGTCAATGTGCTCTTCATCACACAATCATCGAGCGAGCACACCATTTGCGTCGGAATCTACACAAACGACGCTGAAGCTGCTTGTAGCAAGCTCAACGAGGAGTTTGCCATCGAAATTGAACGCAAAATTGTACACGCCATCGAATCGGAAAACGGATTGGCAATTATTGCCGTTGTGGGCGACAAAATGCGCGAGCAAGTGGGCATTGCCGGCAAGGCTTTCCGCTTGTTAGGCGAAAACGGCATCAACATTCGCGCCATAGCACAAGGCGCAACCGAGCGCAACATCTCAATAGTAATCAAAGAAAAAGAGGTTGCAAAAGCCCTGAACGCCCTGCACGACGGCTTCTTCCTGTCGAAATATAAGCGTGTGCACCTGTTTATGGTAGGCGTGGGGACGGTTGGCGGCACAATGCTCGACCAATTGCGCGATCAAACTGATTTTCTGAAAGATGAGTACGGAATCGACATTCGTGTTGTCGGCATTTCAAACTCAAAAAAGATGATTTTCAATCGCAAAGGCATCGATTTGCAAAGTTGGCGTAATCAACTCGCTAACAGTGAGATAACAGCTAATCTCGATGATTTTGTTGATGAGATAAAGAAACTGAACCTTCGCAATAGCATTTTTATCGACAACACAGCGTCGCACGAATTGCCGAAAAAATATAGTTCCATTGCGCAATTGAGTATTCCAATTGTTGCGTCGAACAAGATTATGGCTTCGTCGCCACTTGAGGTGTACCAAAACTTCAAGAAAGAGGTTAAAGCATGTGGCGTCAAATTCTTGCACGAAACCAATGTGGCAGCCGGTTTGCCGGTTTTAAAAACTATTGAAGACCTTGTTGCGTCGGGCGACCAAATAATTAAAATTCAGGCAGTTTTGTCGGGCAGTTTGAACTACATTTTCAACACCATCAAAGAAGTATATGCCCTGTATGGTTTCCAGCAGATAGAAACACCTGCAATGGAAAACCTTTCGACACTGATGGGCAAATACGGAGAAGAAGGTGACAAACTTTTGTTCAAGATCCTGAACAGCGGTGACTTCTTGAAGGGTGGCACACTATCCCCCAATGAAGGTTCTGCAAACAGTTTGGCTGCAAAAATATGCGAGAAAGGGTTGCGATACGACCTGACTGTACCATTTGCACGTTTCGTAGTTCAACACAGAGAAGAACTGAACCTGCCATTCAAGCGGTACCAAATACAGCCCGTATGGCGTGCCGACCGTCCGCAGAAAGGCAGATACAGAGAATTTTACCAGTGTGATGCTGACGTGGTAGGAAGTGAAAGTCTGTTGAACGAAGTGGAGTTAATGCAAATCATCGACACTGTCTTCACGCGTTTTGGAGTAAGGGTTTGCATAAAAATCAACAACCGCAAGATCTTATCTGGTATTGCTGAAATCATCGGACAGGCAGATAAGATTGTAGCTATCACTGTTGCGATTGACAAACTGGACAAAATAGGGCTTGATGCAGTAAATGCCGAACTGAAAGAAGACGGCATTCCTGATGAAGCAATCGAAAAACTACAACCTATCATAAACCTAAAGGGCAGCAACTCTGAAAAACTCAATACCATGCGCAGCATTTTGAAGGACAGCGAGATAGGAGTGAAGGGAGTTAACGAATGCGAGTATATCATCTCGAAATTATGTTCAATCAAAAACCAAATCGAACTAGATCTGACTCTGGCTCGCGGCTGATAAATAGCCTCACCTAAAACTGCAAGATACTCCTCATTATCGGCGAATGCC
>CALBPW010000293.1 GCA_937899145.1 uncultured Bacteroidota bacterium | reverse complement strand
CGCTCTTCCGATCTTTGGGAATTTTGCGGACACGGCGTCGGAATAGAATTTCACGAGGAGCCGCAAGTTGACCACATAGCCCGCCGCAACTCTGGCGCCATCATGCGTCCGGGTATGATTTTCACCATCGAGCCAATGATAAACCAAGGCAAAGCCCGCGTTACTATCGACAAAAACGACGGCTGGACGGCCCGCACCATCGATGGCAAACTGTCGGCACAATTTGAGCATACAATTTTAGTTACCGAAACAGGATTTGAGGTTCTTACCGATATTCATAACGAATATCCGATAAAATAATTTGGCAAAGCAGTTTTTCGATTATTCAACTCACCAATTAGACAAAGCCGATTTGTATGTTTTAAAATTAAGCGTACATTAGTATTGCTTTTTTTACAAACTATAAAAATTGGTTATATGGCAACATTTTCAATCATTCTGCAACTCTGCATTGTACTTGGCGCATTGTGGGTTGGCTCGCGCTACGGCTCGTTAGCGCTTGGCGCAATATCGGGCATTGGCTTAGCAATACTTGTATTTGGTTTCGGACTGAAACCCGGCACCCCGCCAACCGATGTCATCTACATCATAATCGCCGCTGTAACATGCGCTGGAATAATGCAAGCGTCGGGCGGCATGGATTGGCTTATACAAATAGCTGAGAAACTGCTACGCAAACACCCCGACCGCATTACATTCTTAGCGCCACTCTGCACATTCTTCTTAACAGTTTTGGTAGGTACAGGACATGTGGTTTATACATTGATGCCAATCATTTGCGATATCGCGCTTAAAAAAGGCATACGCCCTGAGCGCCCGTGCGGAGTGGCAAGTATTGCATCGCAAGTTGGCATAACATGTTCGCCAATAGCAGCAGCCGTTGTCGCATTTGTAACAATATCAAACGCTAACGGATTCGACATCTCAATTCCTGGCGTGCTGATGGTTACAATTCCATCGTGTCTATGCGGATTGACAGCAGCAGCGGCGGCATCATATCATCGTGGGCTCGACCTTGATAAAGACCCTCAATTTCAGGCTAAACTAAAAGACCCCGAACAATACAAATATATCTACGGAAATTCGGCAACAACACTTGACAAAGAAATTCCGCAATCTGCAAAAAATGCTGTTTTCATATTCCTTGGAGCACTTGCCGTAATTGTCTTTTTCGCAATCTTTCAAAACGCACTGCCAGCATACAGCACATTGCGCGCGGTTAAAGGAGCCGCTCCGGCAACGCTTGCCGACGGCACTGTAATTACTGCCGACCAAATGATAAAATCAGGAATCCAATCGTTTGGTATGACAGAACTTTATCAAAAACCATTAGCAATGAATATTGTAATTCAGATAGTTATGATTGCCGCAGCTGCACTTATGATTATCTTCTGCAAAGCATCGCCAAAAAAAGCCGTTGCAGGTCCTGTTTGGCAATCGGGTATGGTTGCCGTTGTCGCCATTTATGGCATCGCATGGCTTGCCGACACATTCTTCTCAAACTATCTTGGCGAGATGAAAACGGTACTTGCAAACATTGTTGAGCAATATCCATGGTCGATAGCTTTTGTATTCTTCTGCGTATCAGTATTGATAAACTCACAAGGCGCCGTTGTAGTAGCAATGTTGCCCCTCGCCTATTCACTCGGCATTCCGGGTTGGGTGCTGCTTGGCGTGTTGCCGTCGGTTTACGGATATTTCTTCATCCCGAACTATCCTTCGGATATTGCCACCGTCAACTTCGACCGCTCTGGCACAACAGTCATCGGCAAATATCTGCTTAACCACTCGTTTATGATGCCGGGATTAATTCATGTAACTGTTTCAACAATTGCAGCTTATTTGCTATCGATGCTGATTTATTGAAAAAATTGTAAAGGTGATGAAGTCTATAGATAAAACGCATGACTAAATCTCTGAAACTTTACCCTTTAACAGCAATAGCGCCAACGTAACAGTTGGCGCTTTTTTATTGTCGGCAAACTGATAAAAAAAGACATTTCAACAATATTTAAAGACCATTTTAAAAGTTGGTTTTACATTTTAACTTCACTTTTGGAAAAATTAAAAACAACTAAAAATGAAGAAGATTTTACCTTCGCCGAGTACGTGACTTCGCACAGGTGCGTGGCAACGG
>CALBPW010000292.1 GCA_937899145.1 uncultured Bacteroidota bacterium | reverse complement strand
GGGGGTTCGAGTCCCTTCATCCGCACTTATAGCCGCCTTCCGTTTTTCGGTTGGCGGTTTTTTAGTTTTATCTGGATAAATCACTCAAAATCGAGTAAAATGAACATCACAAAAGAAAACATCGATGAACTGAATGTAGTTGTATCATTAAATGTTGCAAAAGATGACTACGCAGAACAAGTTGAAAAAAAATTAAAAGATTATCGTAAAAGAGTCAATTTGAACGGCTTCCGTCCAGGAAACGCGCCAATCGGCCTTGTAAAAAAAATGTACGGGAAAGCCATTCTTTGGGACGAACTAAACAAAATAGTGTCAAAGAATTTGATGGAATATCTGAAAAACGAAAAAATCGAATTCCTTGGCGAACCACTTCCAAGTTCATCGCGCCCGGCCGACATTGATTTGGAAACAAAAGAAGAATTCACTTTCACTTTCGACCTTGGTTTAAAACCTTCTGTCAGCTTGAACTTAAGCAAGAAAGATAAACTCCCATACTACAATATCACTGTTGATGACGATATGGTTGCAAAAATGATGGAAAGCAATGCTTATCGTTTTGGCAAATCAGTAAGTGCTGATAGTGTGGAAGATAAAGATTTGGTAAAAGGTAATTTTGAACAACTTGGCGAGGACGGAAATGTGCTTGAAGGTGGCGTAAAGACAGAAGACGCACTTTTTGCTGTTGACAGAATCAACGAAGACTCAATTCGTGCGCTTGTTATTGGTGCTAAAAAAGGCGACATTATCGATTTTGACATCACAAAAGCCTTTACAAACAATACTGACCGCTCGCAAATGTTGCGCATATCAGCTGCTGATTCTGAGAAACTTACAGGCAATTTCCGCTTTACAGTTTCTGATATTACCCGCCATCAACCCGCAGAGGCAAATCAGGAATTGTTTGATATGATTTACGGCAAAGGTGTTGTAAATTCAGTTGACGGGTACAAAGCAAAAATCAAAGAAGAATTCCAAAAAGAACTTGCTATTCAGAGCGATTTCAAATTCATTATTGACGCAAAAGAGAAACTGATTGAAAAATCGGTCATCAAATTGCCAGACGAATTTTTGAAGCGTTGGATTGTAGTCGCAAACGAAAAAACAACTGCCGAAGATGTTGAAAAATCATATCCTGAAATGCAGAAGGAATTCGCATGGCAATTGATTAAAGGGCAGATAGCTACTGAAAACAATATTATAATTAGTGATGACGATATGCTTGAAATTGCCAAAGAGCAAATTTCATCACAATTCCGTCAATATGGTTTAAGTTCGTTACCAGAAGAGCAATTAACAGAATTTGCCAAAGAGTCGCTTGCAAAAAATGAGGAAAAAGCACATTTGCACGACCGTGCGCTCGACAATAAAATTGTAGCCTACTTGAAATCAACAGTTAAGATTGACGAGAAAAATGTTACTACTCAAGAATTTAACGATTTGTTTAAATAAAAATTGAGATAAGATGTTTCCGAACGACGAATTTCAAAAATATGCCACTAAACATGTGGGTATCAATAGTATGACTTATCATCGTTATATGTCGGTGATGAACAACTACATAACCCCAAACATTATTGAAGAACGCCAGATGAATGTAGCGTCAATGGATGTTTTTTCACGATTGATGATGGACCGCATAATATTTATGGGTGTGCCAATCGATGATGATGTCGCAAACATTATTCAAGCGCAATTGTTGTTTCTGGAAACTACTGATAATGAGCGTGACATATCAATCTATCTGAATTCACCGGGCGGTTCGGTTTATGCCGGACTGGGCATCTACGATACGATGCAACTTATAGCGCCAGATGTTTGCACAATATGTACCGGAATGGCAGCCTCAATGGCAGCTGTACTTATGACAGCAGGAGCCAAAGGCAAACGTTCGGCTTTGCCTCACTCTCGCATTATGATTCATCAACCAATGGGAGGCGCACAAGGCCAAGCTTCTGATATTGAGATAACCGCAAAGGAAATTCAGAAATTGAAGAAGGAATTGTACGAAATTATCGCTAACCATTCGGGACAACCATTTGATAAGGTTTGGAACGATAGCGACCGTGACTATTGGATGACTGCAGCCGAGGCAAAAGAATACGGAATGATTGATGAGATTTTGGAGCGAAAAGCTAAAAAAGTAGAATTGAAATAATCATAACACTTTGGTTTATACTAAAATAGATTTTCGGCATGTCTGGAAATCTATTTTGGTTTTTTGTGGTTTAACTATTTAATACTCATTATTTTGAAAGATAATTCAACAAAAGAAAGATGCTCGTTTTGCGGGCGTACTCGCAACGAGGTGCAGATGCTGATAACCGGCATAAATGGCTATATATGCGAAGAGTGCGCTATGCAAGCTAATGAGTTGGTAAAGGAAAATTTGAAAAGCAAATCAGCCTTTAATTTTAATGGTGTTAAATTGCTGAAACCTATCGAGATAAAAGCATTCCTCGACCAATATGTTATAGGCCAAGACGAGGCTAAACGTTTTTTGTCGGTTGCTGTTTATAATCATTACAAACGATTGGC
>CALBPW010000291.1 GCA_937899145.1 uncultured Bacteroidota bacterium | reverse complement strand
ATGGCCGACCGTATTCTTGGTATGGGCGACATCGTGTCGTTGGTAGAGCGCGCCCAAGAACAATTTGACGCTAATGAAGCCCGTGCACTGCAAAAGAAAATTGCAAAAAATCAATTTAACTTCAACGACTTTTTAGCACAGATTGACCAAGTGAAAAAAATGGGTAATCTGAAAGATTTGGCATCGATGATTCCGGGCGTTAGTAAGGCTATAAAAGATGTTGATATTGATGACAATGCTTTTAAAGGAATTGAAGCTATTATTGGTTCAATGACACCAACAGAGCGTGAACGCCCCGATATTATCAATGGCAGTCGCCGCAAACGCATTGCAGCGGGTAGCGGAACATCAATTCAAGAGGTAAACAAACTGATGAAACAGTTTGAAGATACTCGTAAAATGATGAAAATGGTGAGTGGGGGCGGAGCAAAAAAAATGGCGCAGATGATGAGCCAAATGAAAAATATGAGAGGAAGAATGTGATTTATTCAGGCATTAGAAAATTTTGAATCGCGAATTACGAACTACGAATTTTAAACCTGTTAAACTTTAAACTTTTAAACAGCGAAGAGCCTTGACATCTTAACTTCCAACCTTTAAACTTAAAACTTATAACTCATAAAATATGCAACTGATTGACGGAAAGGCAATAAATCAGCAAATGCAAGCTGAAATTTTGAAAGAAGTTGAAACAATGGTAGCTAATGGACAAAAGCGTCCAAATTTGGCGGTTATTCAGGTTGGCGACGATGGCGCAAGCACAACCTATGTGAATAGTAAAATCAAAACTTGTAAAGCCGTCGGGTTTGAATCGACTGATGTGCGTTTCCCTGCCGACACAACTGAGGCTGAACTACTTGCCAAGATTGCCGAAATCAATGCCGACCCGAATGTTGACGGCTTGATTGTGCAACTGCCACTGCCAAAGCATATTAGCGAGAATAAAGTTATCGAGGCTATTGATTATAAAAAAGATGTTGACGGTTTCCACCCAATAAATACAGGCCGAATGGCAATGAGTTTGCCAGCATTTTTGCCAGCTACGCCAGCAGGAATTGTGGAACTTTTGGCACGCTATAATATTGAAACCGAAGGAAAAGAATGTGTTGTGCTCGGACGCAGCAATATTGTCGGCACTCCTGTCAGCTTGCTTATGTCGCGAAAATCAAATCCAGGTAACGCAACAGTTACCATTTGCCATAGCCGTTCAAAAAATCTGAAAGAAATTTGCCGGCGTGCAGATATTCTGATAGTTGCTATTGGCAAACCAGAATTTGTTACTGCTGATATGATTAAGCCAGGTGCGGTAGTTATTGATGTCGGCATTCATCGTTTGCCATCAACCGAAACTAAATCGGGCTTTAAACTTAGAGGTGACGTTAAATTTGATGAGGTTGCGCCGTTGTGCAGTTACATAACGCCAGTTCCGGGCGGAGTAGGACCTATGACTATTATAAGTTTGCTGAAAAACACGTTGTTAGCAGGACAACATAAAATTTACAAATAGAAATTTTATATATTCTATACAATTACTTATTTTAAGATTTAAAAAGAAACTTCCAGCAAATGCACTTTCGCTGGAAGTTTCTTTTTGTATGCCTCAGAATTTCCCCTAAATCTTAACTTTTACACCACCTTTTGTCCAACGTCCAGGAAGTGTTAGACCGCTGAAATCGAAATTTCTGGCAGCTGTTATATTTGTCGATTCGGCAAAGATTGTAATCCATCGCCATTGGTACGATATGCCAGCGTCAACGCTCCAAAAACCAGAGTAGGGGCGAGTCTCAACGGTTCCGTCGGCTTGAGCAATGTCGTAATTTCCTGCACGGTCTTGATATACAAACCTGATGTCGGCGGTTAATTTCTCAACCGATTGCAGTCTAATGGCTGCCGTAAATTTGTGTTTTAGATAGTCGAGTGCGTATAGCGATTCATATTCACCTGTCGATTTTGAGTTGTCGATGTGTGAATATCCGCATTCTATTGTATTGACGGATAGCCATTTGCTGCTTAGAAAATCAGCAGGGCGAATGATTATTTCAACTTCTTCGCCAAGGGTATTAAGCTCTGTAATGTTTTGAGCCACATATAGTTCAACATTTGACGTGCGCGCCCAATCGATGACGTTTTTAGCGCGCCTATAATAAATGTTGGCATTAAGTTCTAAAATCGATTTTTGAGTTCTTTCAGGAATTCAATTTCATCTTCTTTTAATTTCAGATTATAAATACCATAAATAGAATTGAGAGCTTTAATTATATAAATAATCAACGGTCTTATTAATTTAATATCTAAATTATTAATCTCGCAGAATATTTTCACAGTTTTGAACATATCATCATATCTTCTGATTTTGAAAGTAAGTGTCTTTTGAGGTGAGACTTTCACGTTTATTTCTAAAATATCAGTGTTTTCTTTATCTTTTTCGAATAAATTATTATTATTTATTTGTGTCTTTAATATACATTGATTCAGTTCAAATTGAGGCATCATATTATGAAAAGGATTCTTATTAATATTATGATGGTTATTATTATTCGAGCTTAAACATTGCGATAAATTTGGGATATTATTTATATTAATATTATTCGACTCAAATAAATTAAAAGAACTTATTGGTAAATTAGAACTAGAAGGTATATTGAAATTTTTTAGGTTGTTATTACTCGAGAAATTAAAAGGCATAAAATTATTATTAATACTGAAATTATTTAAATTATTATTTTGCTTATTTGATAATGATATAGAAGGCTTTTTTATTGTTGTCAGGAAATTGAAACTGTTTAAAGAACTATTTTTCCTTTCGAAAAAATTATTTTGTTGTTGAGTATTATACATATCATATAAAGTACTTAATTTCCTAGGGACATAATATGCTTCTTTTAAGTCATTATTTGATAAATTAATTGAATTGGATGAGTTTGTCCTAAATTGTTGAGGTGTTTTATATATATTTTTCTTGAATTCTATATGAATATTTTCTTTTTCATTCGAAGCAAGCAATTGCTCATTATTTTTACATAATAATTCATTTATTGTATTCTCAACACTGAAATTGAAATTACTAATATTAATATTTTCATTATTATTGAAGTTGATATTAAAGTTATTATTCATATTACTTATATTCTGAATATCATTCAATAATTCGTTTAGTTCTTTGCCTTTTTTGTCTCCTTTTTCTTGGATAAGAAATTCTTCAGAGTCATTCCTTATATAGGGATTAACATTATCGACATTTTTTTTATTATTATCAGTTTCCTTTTTTTCACTAGTTATATTATCATCATTAGTTTTCATTCTTGTATTAGGGTCATTCATATTTGAATCAATTGAAGAATTTTCTTTGTCATCAACAGGGGTGGAAGTTATTACATCTACTTCTTTAAGACTTTTTCTTTTTGATGGCTTTTTATCATCGAATATTTTTTTAAATATTTGTTCTTCATCGAGATCATTTGGGGAATATGCGTAATCATATTTCTGTTTATACTTGGTATATTTATGATGATTAAAATGAGTAGAATTATGAAAATGACGATTATATGAAGATTTTTGGTATTTATATATGTCTTTTCTTCCTGATGATTTTTTGGTATCATACATTTTGATTAGTGATTTTTTTAGTAAATTTTCATTTATGAAAAATATTTATTTATTATTATTTTAATTTAATTAAAAATTAAATAAAAATAAATTTTTTTAATAATAATGGGGATTGGGGATTGGGGATTGGGGATTGGGGATTGGGGA
>CALBPW010000290.1 GCA_937899145.1 uncultured Bacteroidota bacterium | reverse complement strand
AGTAACGGTGCGGGTGCCTGGAACTTCGGCGAACTGCGGACCTGGCTTCGACTGCATTGGGCTCGCCGCCACGATTTACATACCGAAGCGTCATTCATTTTTGAGAGAGGTGTTGACCCAAATATCACCATTACAGCACTTAAACGCGCAGCCCTGCTCATTCAAGAAACCGCTGGCGGACAAATCAGTTCTGAAATTACCGACATCTACCCGAATCCTGTCAAACCATTTGATGTAACAGTCAGATATTCAATGGTTAACCAACTGATTGGAGAAGAAATACCAAAAGAATTTGTAAAGAAAGTTGTTAAAGGTTTGGAAGCCGAAATAGTATCGGAGAACGATGAGCAAATTCAGATACTGATACCACCGTATCGTGTTGACGTTCAGCGCGAAGCCGATGTTATTGAAGATATTTTGCGCATCTATGGATACAACACCGTTAAAATTGGCGACAAAGTAAATTCGACATTAGCATACATTGAAAAACCAAACGTAAACAAGCTACGTAACATAATATCAGAATCGCTTGTTGGAGCCGGCTTTAATGAGATTATGTGCAATTCGCTCACTCGCGGAGCCTATTACACCGATAATGACGCACACAATGAAACAAATTCGGTAAAAATATTAAATCCTCTAAGTCAAGAACTTAACGTAATGCGCCAGACCCTGCTTTATGGCGCACTTGAAACCGTTGCATTTAACAGCAACCGACAAAATAGCGATTTAAAACTTTTCGAATTCGGCAATTGCTACTATTTCAATCCAGAAAAGAAAAGCGAAAATCCGCACAACGCATACAGCGAAACAGAAAAACTAAGCCTGCTTACAACAGGTTTTAGCAATGGCGAATCGTGGACTGCAAAACAAACAAAATCAAGTTTTTACTACATAAAAGCACAGACTGAGCAGATACTTGACCGACTTGGAATAAATCTGAAAAAAGTTCAACAAGAAACATTCTCAAACACAATCTACTCCGAAGGTTTGCGCCTAATTTATGCCAACAAAACAATTGCCGAACTTGGCATTGCATCAAAACGCGTGCGCAAAGAAACTGACAACAAAGCCGACATCTATTTTGCTGAAATAGAGTGGACTGTGATAATGGGAATCATTAAAAATCACAAAGTAACATTTACCGATATTGCAAAATATCCCGAAGTTCGCCGCGACCTTTCGCTATTGATTGACAAAGAAATAACCTTTGACACAATAAAGAAAATTGTGCTAAAGGCGGAAAAACGCTTGATTAAAAGCGTATCGCTATTCGATGTATATGAAGGCGATAAAATTGCCGAAGGAAAAAAATCGTATGCTATCGGCATAACATTACAAGACGAAGAAAAAACACTGAACGACAAGCAGATAGACAAAATAATGAGCCAAATTATCAGATTGTTAGACACTGAAATTGGCGCAAAAATCAGATAATGGCAACAGAATCGAAAATAGAAATACTGCAAGGCGACATCACGACGCTAAAAGCAGATGCAATTGTCAACGCTGCCAACAACTCGCTGCTTGGCGGCGGTGGCGTTGATGGCGCCATACACGCCGCGGCAGGCATCGGACTTGTGAAAGAATGCGCAACGCTAAATGGCTGTGCCACAGGCGATGCAAAAATCACAAAAGGATACAATCTACCAGCCAAACATGTTATACACACCGTTGGCCCCGTTTGGTTTGGAGGCAATGAAAACGAACCCGAAAAACTTGCAAGCTGCTACCAACGCTCACTTCAAGTAGCTGCTGACAACGGCATTGAAACAATCGCCTTTCCAGCCATCAGCACAGGAGTTTATGGCTACCCTAAAAAAGAAGCTGCACAAATTGCTATAAATCAGACAGTGAAATTTTTAAGCGAAAATAAAAAAATCAAAAAAGTAATTTTTGTTCTTTTTGACAAAGAAAATTTCGATATTTACAAAGCAGAATTGTCGAAATAAAACTTAAAAGCATTGAATCTACTAAAAATAGACGAAACCGATGATACTCCTAAAGTGATGATAGACACTGATTTGTCGATATTCATCATTAGTGGAAGTTCAACGCCTGAAGATGCACTAAGCACCTACAAGCCAATAATAGAATGGATTGCAGCGGACGATTGCCAATTAGATAATTGCCAATGCAAATTCTTTTTCAAATACTTCAGTTCGGCATCGCACCATTTGGTATTCGAAATTTTATCGCAACTCGACCGCCTATACAAGCAAGGGCGCAATCTCTCAATTGAATGGGGGTACGAGGTTATTGACGAGGATATGCTCCGCATCGGGCTTGACTTTGCGTCTATACTCAGCATTCCTTTTGAATTTTGCCCAAAAAACTAATTTACAATGACTCTGCTCATTATTGCAGTTACATTTATTGTTTCGTATTTTGCATTTCAGCGTCCTGAATTATTGTTCAAATACGATTTTAATCCGTACCAGATAATACATCGGAATCAGTGGTATAGGCTTGTAACACACGCCTTTTTACATGCCGATTGGACGCACCTTATTGTTAACATGCTGGTATTTTACTCATTTGCCGAAGCCGCCGTCTATTACTTTGACGCATACTTTGCCCAAAACAGCACATTACTATTTTTAGGATTGTACTTTGGCGGGATAATTGTTTCGTGCATCTATTCGCTTGTAAAACAACGCGATAACTACAATTACAGTGCCATTGGAGCATCGGGCGGAGTAGCTGCTGTAACATTTACCTGCATAATTCTTGACCCATTTAACAAAATATTATTTTTTGGCATAATTCCAATTCCGGGGATTTTGTTTGGAATCATCTACCTCGCATACTCGTACTATATGGGGAAACGAGGGTTAGACAACGTTGCGCACGACGCACATTTTTATGGAGCAATATATGGATTGGTTTATCCGCTACTTTTTCGACACGATTTAGTAATACGCTTCGTCGAGAAAATTTTACAATAATCAAAGAAGAAAGATATTGAACAATCACACAGCAATCAACAAAAGCCAAATGTATATCTCAATAAATCAAGAATTTACAAAAGAAGAAATTGCAAATATTGCCATTAAACCATGGCAAATACAATTACAAGGGAATGTTTTGAGCGAACATATACGCGCCAATGCAGCGAAACCACTACTTACAGAAATTCACTACAATATCATCAAACAGAATGCTGATATATTGAAATTTAACCTGCCAAAATACTTCACCACCGACTTTTTAAAGTCGCAAATAAACGGCGTACTGACGCGCAATAAACTTTTTCAAGCCGCAAATGTTGTTTTAACAATAATCAGAGATATAAATTCAAACAAATGCGATATAATAATTGCCACGGAATACGCAGGAACCGGCTTATACGAACAAAACGAGAAAGGTCTATTTATCGATATTTTTAACGAAGCTTTTATAACCATACACCACCCCAATCAGCTTGACCAGCATTGCCAGTTAATAAACGGATTGGCAAAAATTGCGGCAAGAGAAAAAAAACTTGACGACATGTTGCTGCTTGCCGATCAAGGATTTGTTGTAAGCGCCACTGATTCAGCCTTTTTCGCTATACAAAAAGGGAAAATATTTCAACCGGAATCGGATGAGATATTATTTCAGATATCTTCTGACCCTTGCCGAGATCAATAAAGCGAGAATGAGTTTTAATATGTCCGGAACGATAAACGGGAATACGCACCAGCCAAGTGCGGTAAGAAGTCCCACGACGCCGGAACTTCTTGCATAAGCGACCATGAACCAGGCCGTTCCGAACGCATAACATATGATAAGGCCGACTGCCATCACCGCTGCCCTCACCAGCAGATTTTTAACTTTCATGGAATTGCTCCGCATGGAATCCTTGAATAATATTTCCGCCTCTGTCTTGCTGCCGTATAGAAGGATCATGTTGAAAACGACCTCATCTCCTTCTTTCCATTTCTCAAGCACATAGTTTGAAACCAGTCCGCCCTCGGCGGCTTAAATAGTGATCTCGTAGAATCCGTTGAGCGCATCCTGCGGTG
>CALBPW010000289.1 GCA_937899145.1 uncultured Bacteroidota bacterium | reverse complement strand
CATGAAAGAAATGATTGAAAAAGAGGCGATTTTGTTGGATTTATGCGGGTTTGAGGGCAGTTGAACTGGACAGGGATCTGGCGGCTGAGGGGCTGCGAAAATCTTATCCGTAAGAAAGGCTTGACGCAGGGCTCCCTTACCATCAGCCTTGGTCACCCGAGACCGGACGAACTGCCGGTCACGATTTCCGATATGATGCAGAAAGTGATCATGGATGAGGAAATACAAGCCCGTGAGGGAATCCTTACCCATCCGGAAGGCGTGGATCTGATGCCGGCGAGCATTTCCCTGTCCGGGTTGGAGGTCTCTCTGGTCAATGCCATAAGCCGAGAATCCATTCTGAAGCAGTATCTGGAGCCGTTAAAGAAGAACTATGACTTTATTATTCTGGACTGCATGCCGTCCCTTGGTATGCTGACAGTCAATGCCCTGGCGGCTTCCGACCAGCTGATCGTTCCGGTCCAGGCCCAGTACCTGTCCGCCAAAGGTCTGGAGCAGCTGCTTCAGACAGTCAATAAAGTGAAGCGGCAGATCAACCCGAAGCTTCGAATCGAAGGAAACGATCGATACCGTGGGTACCTCGGATACACGAGGCAACAGTCCCAGCTACGGAACGAACTATCAGAAGCTCGGCAAGGAACTGATGACCAGAGATGAGATCGCGGTCCTGGACGGCAGCAAATGTGTGCTGCAGCTGCGCGGTGTCAGACCTTTTCTTTCGGATAAGTATGATCTGACCCAGCACCCGAACTACAAATATACGGCTGACTTTGATAAGAAGTACACCTTCGATATTGAGAAGTTTCTCAATCACCGGATGAAGCTGAAGGCCAGCGAAGAGTATGAAGTGGTGGATGCGGATGATGTACCGGAAGAAGATGCAGAACCGGAGGCAGACGATTAATGGGCGGCTCATAACGGCCGCTCTTACATACCGGCGACATCCTTGCGGGTCACCGGCATATAGGTAGAATAAAAGAAAAGAACCCGGAAAGGATGGGATGATATATGGTTATACTCAGAATATTACTCAAGACAGTGCTGCTTCCCGTTGTGCTGATCCTGCTGATCGCGAAGGTCATTGTGAAGGTCGGAATGCAGCTCTCTTCCATCATTCTCGGCGGCCTGATCCTCTTTGTAGCCGGCTGCCTCATTTACACGATCACAAAACAGGCCTGGAGTCAGACCTTTCTTCTGGCCCTGATCGAAGCCGGTATCATGGGCATTACGATCGGGACTGCTGTCATCGAGAGCCTGATCGATGCCGCACTGATGGGAATTGCAGGTATTTAAAGCCTCTGCTGAATTAACGTTTGCATATTTTTCAAAAAATCTCCCGGAAAGTATTGACCCCTACGTTACGTCATGGTTTATAGTGACCTTACCAAAGGCGAGGGAGTGATGAACTATGATGACAGTCAACAAAGTAAGCAAGCTGACAGGCGTGAGTATACGCACCCTGCAGTATTACGACAAGATCGGGCTGCTTCATCCGGCAAAGTACACGGAGGCAGGCTACCGGCTGTATGACGATGCGGCACTGGAGACCCTGCAGCAGATCCTTCTCTTCAGAGAACTGGAATTCCCTCTGAAGGATATTAAAGAGATCATCAGCAGTCCGGATTTTGACAGGAGCAAGGCTCTGGAGCAGCAGATTGAGCTCCTGAAGCTGAAGAAAGAACACATTGAGAACCTGATCGACCTTGCCGCAGGAATAAAAGCGATGGGGGTGAAGCCATTGACATTTGATGCATTTGATACAAGAAAAATAGACGAGTATGCCGCGCAGGCGAAGGCTTCCTGGGGCACAACGCCGGCTTATAAGGAATATGAAGAGAAATCCAAAGGCCGGACCAGGGAAGACAACCTGAAGATCCACCAGGGAATGATTGATATTTTTGGAGAATTCGGACAGATCCGGAAAACAGATCCCGCATCTGAGGAAGCGCAGGCGATGGTAAAGAAACTGCAGGATTATATTACAGAGCATATGTATACCTGCACGAAGGAGATCCTCGGCGGCCTTGGAATGATGTATGGCGGCGGAGGCGATTTTACAACAAATATCGACAGGATTGGCGGTGAAGGCACGGCTGAATTTGCCTCCCGGGCAATTGAGATCTACTGCAGATAAACATTCCGGCAGATGCGTCTGCCAAAATGACAACTGAATAATGCCATTACATAGAACGGTCCGGAGGAGAAATCTTCCGGGCCGCTTTATGTTGTCTGAAAACGGGAAGATCCCGGGCTCACGGCCGATTGCGGCGATTCATAAAAAGCGGAGCATCCGAAGTGACCGGCCACGCTCAGGCAGTCTCTATCACACCGCCCGGAAGGGCAAATTTCATATAAGGAGGCCTTCGAGTAACCAGAAAGTAAGAGACAAAACCCGGGTCAGACATTTTCTTTCGGAATCCCCAGGGAAAAGGAGATCTTTATGAGTTTTGTCGAAGTCAATGAAAAGTGGACAAAAAGAAAAACCGACAAAAAGAGTTTTGTCGGAGTTTCGAGGTGGGGGTTTTGTTTGAGAGGGGGTTACTGGAGTTTTTTAAATGCATCCATATAGGCCATCAGCCTCATCAGGTTAGTAACCTCCTTCTGCCCTTCGGTATTCAGATTATGATAGAGAGCATACAGGTGTTCTGTCTCGTCCGGTTCTGATGTGGCAGCGTTGTCAGACAGGCGTTCAGATAAACGCCGTATATGCTCCTTTGATGCGGCGATGATCACAGATGAAGGATCTACCTTATAGTAGTTGCAGATTGCATTCAATGTGTCATCATCGATACGCCGCTCACCGTTTTCTATCCTGCCCAGAAGAGTGTTGGAAATGTGGAAACCTTCTTCAGCCAGTTTAATCGCGACATGGCTGATGGTCTGATTGTTGTCTGTGCGGATCTTTCTGAGTTCGGCGCCGATCTCTTCTATGATTTCGGTGGCTTTGAAGTTCTTATATGCCATTTTTGAATCGCTCCTTTGGATCAGTGGGTAAAAGTATTATAAACCGAGACGACACATTTGGCAATGACGATGACAAATAAAGAAAAACACGTTGATGAAAATGACAAATAAAGATATAATGTCAATCAGAAGTGCCAAATAAGGATAAATCAGGAGGCTGACATGACAGAAAGAAAAGTGACAGTGATAACAGACGCTGACGGAAGAAAGATCGTAATGATCAATGACATTCTGTTTAAGGGAAGAAAGATTGACTGGAAGCTGGTCAGGGATTACCTGAAGAGGTTCGTCGGGGAGTGCTATGAGGTAGAACAGAGTTCGGAGAAGATCTATATCGGTGGAAAACTTCCGGATGAATATACCGGTTCAGAGAGCAGGATCGCATTGAAAAAGGTGGAAGCGAAAGCGAAAGCCAATGTCGCACAGGGGATTCCTGAACTGATAGAAACAGCCATCAACCCGATCTGGGAAGAGAATAAAAAGCTGAAACATGAGAGGGATGCGAAATACGGCTGGTACCGGTACGATGTACGATTTGCTATTCCCGTGTACAGCGATGCCGGTGAGCTTGAAAGATATAACATTTTCGCAGCAAGATTGCTTGTAAATCACTCAGCAAACGGAAAGAAGTATCTGTACGATATCCTGAACATAAAAAAAGAAACGAGCCGCCCACAGCATGATGTGTGATGTATAGCCCATCTCTTTTACTCCCTCAGCTTATCGTGAAATCGCATAAAAGTCAACTTGTTTTTGGGTGGAGATATGTCGCATGAGAAGCAGAGAGGAGGAAACGACGCGGGGTGCCCTTATTGTCATGGGTTGATCCCCCGGCCGCCGCACTTTATTTCATAACAGCTAAATATGGTCATTCTTGGAGCCATTTCCGTGATACAGGTGATGGCTCCATTTTTATTGGAGGAAAAGTCATGAGAACAAGAGTAAGGTCTCCCACTTATGGTCGGGAGAAGAAAAAAACGACAAGCCCAGAAGACTTCACCAACAAAAGAGTAGAAAGGAGAAGCCAAAATCGCAGTAAGACAAGCCGACAAAAAACGGCTTGTTTTTCTTTTGGGTTTTGTCGGAAAACAGAAAATCAACAAAAAACAGCAAATCTGCGATTTTGGTTAACCTCGATATGGCATTCTTCAATTCGGCAGTCGATGTACTGCAGACACTCGTTATCGCCCTCGGCGCCGGTCTCTCGATCTGGGGCGGCATCAACCTGATGGAAGGATACGGCGGAGACAACCCCGGTGCCAAGTCACAGGGTATGAAGCAGCTGATACCTAACAGGGTGTAACAGTTATAATGGGAAAATCAAAGGAAAGGAAAAGCACAGTCCGAGCGCAATTCCATAGCCGCAGAGAGTATAAAAGGCTTGCAGATCGGCAGGTCTTTTTGTGCTGGATACAGCGATACAGACAGTGACGCCATTATTGTGAAATGATGCCGACATCAATGCCGGAATAAGGGCCTCGGCCGCAATGAGCGGTTATGCGGACTGCTCTTCCATTCTGCGGTCAGAAAGCCAGGTCTAGACCGGCAATTTGTACTCTTCAATTTCATAAAGGTACCGTAGGATAGGGGAACCGTTCTTTTTGCGAAAAGAGCGGTTTTTCGCATGTTTATGGACACGGTGATGTAAAAAGGTCGGGTCTTGGGAAGGAGATTTTTATGCTGTTCAACAGTGCGGAGAAAACGATTTTGACCATCTGGGGATGCGACCGGAGGGATCTTACGATCCATCGCCTGGCATTTGCTGCTGCATATGCCGTGGATCCGGAATTCAAAAGAAACGTCTGCCGGACAAGAGACCGGCTGCTCTCCGGAATGAGGGATGAGCACTATTCATTGTATTTCAATAACGTGATCGGACCTCGGCAGGGGCATGGCGATCTCACAGCCTTGACGCGAGGAGGATGCCCGGCATGAGGAAGGATCATCTTACGAAATATGAACAGGAAACGATTCTGAATTATAATCGCGGCGAGCGGGACGCATATGTATTTACGTACGACCCCGGGCTAAAGCGGCGATTGGCAGATTATGCTGCTGCTCATCCCGAAGTTGCCCGGTTGGAATACAAGAATGATCTGGGCGGTGTTTCTTATAACATTGATAAGCGACGTATATCTATTCGGTTGACTGCTCCATCTAGTGAGGAAAGACTTCAGAAAATACGCAATTATGGCAATACTAATCAGAAAAATATGAAATCAGGGGAATAATAATTGCCGCGCCAAATTAATTGCACAAGCACAAACAAAAGGCCAGCCTAAGGTTGGCGATATGGCTCCCGACTTTGCACTGCCAACAGCCAACGGCGACACCATCAAATTGTCGCAATTCAGCGGCAAATATGTATTAGTCGATTTTTGGGCTTCGTGGTGCGGGCCATGCCGTCGCGAGAATCCCAACGTGGTAGCCGCTTACAACAAATACAGCAAAAAGAAATTTAAAAAGGCCAAAGGCTTTGTGATTCTCAGCGTATCGCTTGACAATAAGAAAGATGCGTGGGAAAAAGCCATTAGTGACGATGGATTGAATTGGGACACTCACGTATCAGACCTAAAAGGTTGGAACAATGCCGCCGCAGCTCTATATAAAGTGAAAAGTGTTCCTGCCAATTTCCTTGTCGGGCCTAAAGGCGATGTTATTGCCACCAACTTGCGCGGCGATGCGCTTGATTCAACATTGAAAAAATACAGCAAATAAAACCGGAACTAATTACCGGAAGCCGGTTTTTCCTGCTTTTTTACGCTTTGTTTTAACCCAAAACAGCAAAAGCCGGACTGCTTGTACCCGGCTTTTGCTGTATTCAATCGCTCTTTAAATTCAGTTTAAACGGCATTTAAAGCGCACGTGCGCGAATGCGAAGCATTAGTGAATGTGCCTGAGCCGATATTTTATCGCGAATACGAAGTTTATCAAACGAATTTGCTTTCGGACACATTACGTCAATTAATGCGTTTACATCGGAGTACGATTTTCCTTTATACTCATAATGAGAATCACCTGTTTCCTCATCGTAACAAATTGTGGCCTCCGAAATATCGCAAGTATCTTCATCATCAGCATCTGTCGCCTCGCAACCTGATTCAGTCTCATCTTTGTCGCACGATGTTGTCAGTGTAAATGCGGCAAAAAGTACAATAGGAAAAAATAAGTTGTTGATTTTCATAGCGGTAAACTTTTAATTGTTAATATTTTCCATTTCATAATCAATCACTTGCGTAAATTTGGCGAGTTTTTTCCGCCCTACATAAAAATGATTGCCAATTACAAATATCGGTGTTAAATTGGTTTTTAATGCTTTATAATCATTATTATTTTGCTTTATAGTAAAAAAATTGTCAGACATAAGACATTCAGCCAAATCGGGATTGCCATTTATAATGTCATCAATAAGTTCACGGAAATCGTCGCTATAAATGGCTGACGGTTGCGTAAGCAGCAGTTCGTTGATGTCGTCGGCATTGCCACTGCTGTTCATACATAATAATAATTGTAAGGCCGATAGCATATCGGGGTTTTCTGATATTTCTATTGGCTTGATAATCATTTGTATTTTCCCACTGTCAATGTATTCTTTTTTGATATGCGGAAAATCGAGTTTTAAAAAATTGCGGCAATGCCGGCAATTGTAGGTGGCAAACATTATTATTTTGAGCTGTGCTGTATCAGAGCCATAAATCATATCATTGCAGTTAACATCAATTTTTTGGCTGATGGTTTCAAATTTGTAAATGCGCTGCGGCTTTTTTTGTAAAAAACAGAAGACAGCTACTATCACGCACATACATATGATACTGATAATCAGAATGAATGTGAATCGTTTGTTCATCTTGCTGATATTATATGCCAATTGTAGAGACGCATAAATCCGCGTCTCTACACATAATTTCTAATTATTTGAAATTCACGTTTGTTTCGTATTTGACCAAGCGCGGATTGAATTTTAATTCAAGTTGCGCCTGTTGGACTTTGATTTTTGTCCGCATCTTCTTTTTGCGTGTTTCGGTGTCGAACCAATATTTTGAATCGCCATCAATATCGTACGCTAATAAGTTGATTGACTTCATATTGGTTTCGTCGGCAAGATTATCTTTCATTTGTGCTTGTTTTTTCATCACACCTTTTGAGTTGCCAAGCATAATTTCGCCCGGGAAAATTTTCAAATGGTATTCAAAATTATCGTTGGCAATGCCTTGCATAGCGAACAGCGACAGGTTCATAGCCGATGTTTTTATGTCGGTTTGCGGTAAAAACAGTGAGCCGTTGCGCACAAATAAACTTGTGGTGAGTGTCTGGAACCGGATGTCGTCCAATTCTCGCATACCTGTATATTTGTCAAGGGTTTTAAGCATTTCAAGGTCTTTTATCTCACCATTCTCAAGTTTCAGATTTCCAAGAAGTTTTATTTTTTCCATTGGGATGTCTTCGCCCATTTTCAGCACTTCGGCCAATCCGTCAAGGTCAGCCGACATTTGTCCGCTTAGGTTGTCAGCGGTTACCATATCTTGGTCGAAGTTGTCGAAGTCGGTGAGCAGCTGGTTCAAATCCATTTTGTCGAGTTTGGCTCTGAAATAAACCAACATGCGCTCGGCATTTTTGAATTTCACGCGTGCCGAAGCGTCCATTGCTCCTTTAAAGGCATCAAGTTTCAGATGTTCGACAACTATTACTGTGTCGTTTACGCTGAATTTTGCCTGTACATTGTCGATGTTTGCTTTTTCGTATTGCAAGTGCCCGAGTTTGAACATTCCGCGAATGTCAACCGGATAGCCAAGCGCAAGGAAACTGTATGGTTCTCCGTTGTCGGTTTCAATACTGTCGGCTATTGCAATACTATCTTGAGCGGTTTGATTGTCAGCAATATCGCCATTTGCGGTTTCGGTTTCGGCAGTGCTGTCGGTTGGTGGAATAAGATTGTCAATCCATGCGTAATCGAACTCGTCAAGCGACGCTTTTGTAAGCACTTGCAGTTTGTTGTCAGTTTGTTCAAGCACAAATATTTTCATTGCATTTTCCACCACGGTTGAGTCAAGGTGCAATTTCAGGTTGTGCCATTCGACATTCAGTTTATCGACACATACGCTGTCGTTAGCAATTTTTATGTTGCCGCCAAGGTTGCCAAACGATATGTAAGGATCGAACATATCGGCGCTGATATTGTTGAGCGCCACGCCAATATCGGTGTTGTTGATGATGAGGTCGGACATCTGAGTTTCGATGGAGTCGAGGTTTACGATGCCGTGTGAGTTTACATTTACCTGCACACCGCCTGTTATGGAGTGAGCAAGGCTGTCGGGGAAGAATTGTTTGAAATCACCGATATTGACATCAAGCCGCAAATTGGCTGTGTAGTTGGGTTTTTCAAGATTGCTGACATTTGCGGCAAGGTCTATTTTGCTGTCTTCAATTTCAGCATGCAGTTTTTCGAGGCTGACTTTCATCTTGCTTAAATCGAAAATATCACCTCCAATTTTAGTTGCCATGCCAATGTTTTTCAACTTTAAATCGAAGTCGGGCAAACTGACATCTGATTTTTTTATGTTAACAGCATAGTTTGAATAATCGAGGTTCAAGTTGAGTGTGTCGATGGTTATGACGCTATCCATTGCCACGCATAACTGGTTGAGTTTGAGGTAGGCAAAAGTGTTACGCAAAGCTTTGTCGATAAAAGCGTTGTCAACATCGCCTTTAAACGTGCCTTTTGTGTTGAGCGACAAATCGGCAGAGCCTGTAAGCCGGCTTATGCCAAGGTCGGCAGGCACAAACGGATACACTTCGTTCATATTAACATGAAACAATCCTTCAACCTGATATTTTGGCCGGTTGATATTGCCGGCTGTGAGTTTTATTGTGCCGTTGCTTTGTGGTGTTTCAAAATGGAACTTGTTCAGTTTCAGCAAAACCGATTCATCGGTGTCAAGATTGCCGGTTGTAACGTCAACATTAAGACTGATGTTTTTGACTGTTGGATATTCGGTTGTTTCAACAAGGCCTTTTTTCAGGTCAAGGGTTGCCTCTACGTGCGGATAACGGGCGGTGTCGGTAACATTGCCTTTGATGTCGGCCTCAAAATTGAGTTTTCCTTCCACTTTTTTCACACCAAACTCACCAAGCAATCCGTCGGGCGCGTATTTAGCGACATCGGAGAAATCTATTTCGCCACACGTGGCATGAAGGTCGGCATAGATGCTATCGCTGATTTTTGCCGAGCCGCTGATGGCTATTATTATATCGTCGAGGGCAAGCGTTACGTCGTTTATTGTAATGTCTTCGCCAATATAATCAACATCTATTTTTAGTTCGGCAAGTTGAAGTTTGTTCACATTTGTTGAGTCGAAATCAACTTCGGTAACTTGCACTTTTCCTTTCACTTGCGCTTGAATAAGAGTGTCAGATAATGCTCCTTTGGCTGTGATTTTCGGAATATAGGCTTTGGCATGAGCTCCAAGTTGACGGTCGTCGTAGATTAATGTTATATCGCTGATTGTCAGTTTTTCGAGGTCTATTATTAAGCCAAGTGGCGTAGTATCTGCGGGCGTTGGTGTCGTGTCGGTTGACATCAAAAAGTCGTAGCTTACACTTCCTTCTTTATCAACAAGATACCTGATTGTTGCACCGCGGAATTCCACTTCGGTTATTTCTATTTTGCCGTCTATCAGCGGTTCGCTTTTCAGCGAGATGTACACTTTTTCGACAAACACAAGCGAGTCGGCTTTGGTATTGGTTTTAAAGACGGAGCCAAGATAAACGCCGTTAAGTTCAAGCGTGGCATACGGAAATGCGCGTATAAACGATAGTGAGGTTTGCTCTATATTGATAGGTGCATTGATGATTTCTTGAACACTTGGCAATGCGAGTTTTACAATTTTATTGTGTGCGAACTCGGCTGTCAGGACAAGAACTATCACTATTATCAGTAATAAAGCGATGACCCAACCGAAAAATTTAAGGAAAAACCGTATAACAGAGCGTTTCTTTTTGCGTTTTGTTTTTTCGGTTTCTTGTGTATTGTTTTCTGCTGCGTTGTCCTCGGTGGTGGTGTCTTTTTTAACATCATCGGTGTCGGTAGTTGCCATAACATTAGGTTTTAAAAAGATGAATTTCAAATTTAGTCAAATAGTTGAAAATAACGATAATTTTTGGAAAACCGACAAATGATGAATTGAGAATCCTAACACCTAAATAATCACTGCGTTAGTCCCTCGATAACATTCCCGCTTGTTCCGTTCGGAAACGGAATGTCAAGAAAATTTGCAATAGTAGGAGCAATGTCGCGCATATCAACGGGTTGGTTGATTCGTGTGCGTTTTATCTTCCAGCCATACCAAATAAGTGGTACGTGTGTGTCGTAATTGTAGCCTGAATTTGAACTGCTTACGCCGGAGCTTTGCTCAATCCAGCCCGGCTCAAGGCAGATGATGACATCGCCCGAACGTTTAGGATTGAATGAGTTCTGCATTTTTGCCATTGCACCATTGGTAAAAGTTGTTGAGCGTAGGGTGGAAGCCGAAACGGCATCGGCGACACCCGAAAATTGCAACATAAAACTGCAAACCGTGTTTTCAAACTCTTGCAGGCTAATCCCTGAACTCTCTATCAGATTGTGATTCAGATAAATCTGATTGTTGTGATAAGCCGAAACCCATTTCCCTTTGTCGTATTTTGCATTCAGATAAGTGCCAAGCAGCATAACGGCGCGGTCGGCGTTAAAAAAACCTGCTGGTATGTTATTTTCTTGTAAATGTGTAGGATTGTTTGACGCGCCATGGTCAGACGTTAGGTAAATAAGTGTGTTGTTTTTCCCAACGTTTTCGTCGATGAATTGCAGAAAATGCTCCAAATCTTTGTCTAATCGAAGGTACAAATCTTCAAGTTCAACCGAGTTTGGGCCGCAAGCGTTGCTCACGTAATCCGATGCTGTAAATGCGACATTCAGATAATCGGTGTTTTCGTCTTGTCCAAGATTTTCGTTCACAATAACATTGACACACAAATCTTTGGTAAGTGTATTGCCCGATGGATTGGCTTTTAAGCGGCTATATTGCTTGTTTTTTTTCATAAACGAGTTGATTTTTTTACCAAGCACGTGGTCATCGGTAAAGCCAGTGTTGCGTGATTTCCCTTTCTCTGAGCCCGCACGGTATTTATCAGCTGAAAGCATTGGTAACCAATCTTTCTCGATATACATATCGGGAAACCGCTTTGCGTTAAAATCGGTCAGCCATTGTGGTAGTGAGTCGGCGTAGTAACTGCTTGTAACCCAGTTTCCTGATGCGTCGTCGAACCAGTAAGCCGCATTGCCCATGTGCCCTGCCGCAAGTATTGCCGATGCGGGGTTTAGCGATACCGATATTACTTTTGACCTTTTATTGTTAAAAAGTTGAAGCTCGTCGGTGAAGGTTGTAGTTAAAATGTTGCGAGGCGAAAATTTGTAGCTGTCATTTTGTGCGCCAATGCTTTTTTCTTTTGCGTCAAAAACCGAGCCGACACGTTGCTCTTGCAATTGCATATACCACTCGTTGCTAACAATGCCGTGAGTTATCGGATTACAGCCGGTTGCAATGGTTGCGTATCCGGGCGACGTTTGTGTTAGCATATAGCTGTAATTGGCGTTTCGGCAGACTGCGCCTTCCTCAATTAGACGGCGGAAGCCTCCTTCGCCAAAATTGTCCCAATATCGGTATATGTAATCGTATCTCATACCCTCAATCACAATGCCAATAATGAGTTGCGGCTTGTCAGAGGGTATCGTTTTGCGCTTTTGTGCCGATGCGGAGCTTGCAAATATTGTGGCTAAAAGGCCTAAGCAAAAAATCTTCAGTTTCATAATCTGTTGTTTGGCGCAAATGTAAGATTATTTATTTGTGTCGAATTAAAATAATGGTTGGTGTAAGTGTTTTATAATCAAATTTATAGCGTTTGCTAAAATGTTTTAATATGAAATGGCGGGTTGTTTATGGTTGTAAGGGATTCGTAATTCTTTTTTTGAGTTGTGTTATATAAAAACGGTTACACAATTTTTTGGAATCAAGGAGTAAAAGAAGGTTCATTTCCTTTCTCTGATAGTAAAAAAACAGAGGGAAATAATTTGTGTTATGCAACAATAACACAGCCTGGCGATTTTAACGGTGACGGGTTGATGGATTTTTTCGTCAATAATAATGAATACTATTGGTATTTTGTGCTAAACAATGGTGATGGCACATTCAATTATTTAAATCATATGATTATGATAGCATTCCAAAGTGCGGACTTATGCCGAGAAAATCGGATCAAAATAGAAGAAAGAATTTGAAATATGCTATTGGTAGAATCAAGTATTAGAAACTAAAGTTTCCCGATAAACATTAATTAACTGATTATAAGCATTTTATAGAAAA
>CALBPW010000288.1 GCA_937899145.1 uncultured Bacteroidota bacterium | reverse complement strand
GGACGTGTGCTCTTCCGATCTCAGGATGGATACCCGGGATGTTCTGTATCTGCTCTCGCCGGCATTTACAGGGTGGATTTTGGGATTGTTGCTTCGCAGTATGCTCTATACACTGGAGGATGGTGTGCCGCATCTGGTATACGACAGATATCCGGTATTACATGTGTTTGTGCCGCTGATGTGGATCACGATTTTGGGTGGCATTGTGCTGACGATCCTTTTTTATCAGGATATGACGAAACGCAAGGAAAAAGAATTCAGTATGCGGATGCTGGAGCAGCAGGTGGAGGGATTGCAATCGCAACTGAGAGAAGTGGAGAGAGTAAATGAAGCCGGCCGCGCGATGCGGCATGACATGAAGAATCTGATATCAGTTGTTTTAAATCTCAACACTGATACTGGGAATGAGCAGCTTGGAAGATATCTTGCGGATGCCAAGCAAAGTATCAGAGAGGCGGATTTTAAATTTAGGACCGGAGACAGCATGGTAGACAGTTTGTTAAATATGAAGTATTATGCTGCTGTCGAAAGAATTCCCGGAAGCCTGTTTGATGCGGACTGCTTTTTACTTCCGCAGGGCAGCGGGATTCGCAGTTTTGACTTGTGTTTGATCCTTGGAAATGCGCTGGACAATGCCATAGAGGCCTGTGAAAAATTCTGCATGGAAGCTTCCGGAGACGGGAAGGAAAAATCGAACGACGGATTTATTACTTTATCGACGAAGAGGAAGGATCAGACCTTATTGATCGAAGTCAGAAATTCCTTCAACGGAGAGTTGCGTATGGAATCCGGAGAGGAATATCCGGAAAGCCTGAAGGAAGACCCCGCGAAACATGGAATCGGAATGCGCAATATGAAAAGGGTAGCGGAGAAGTATTTCGGGGAAGTCACATTTTGTGGTGCGGATGGGATTTTTACGTTGTGGATCATGTTGCAAAACAGGGAGCCGGATACTTGAAAATTTCACGTCCGTTCCATTTTGGTTATGATTTGTTGCATTAGCGGATATTTTTTCAAAATAGGGTTCATTTATTCCATCAATAAATAAGAATTAACGTTTCAAAGTAAATGAAAGTTTTAATCGTTTAACATTCAATTGAAAATTTTTTTTTCATTTTGAATAAAATTTTTCCTCAATCCAAAACTATTTGTATATCAATAATTTATCATCTTATAACAATTAATCAACCAAAACTCGCTTTTGAAGAAGCTAAAAATTCAACTACTTTCGATTTCTAAATCAGCACCATTTATGGATTACATTTTTCTTGTTTTTGGCAGCAGTTTAATATTATTAGGACTGATTGGCTGCGTCTTACCAGTTCTACCGGGGCCACCACTTAGCTTTTTGGCACTTATAATGTTACAAATCACGCGTTGGGGAGATTTTAGCACTACCTTCTTGATTATCATGGCATTATTAGCTATTGTTGTTACCGCACTCGATTATATTGTACCTGCTTGGGGCACAAAAAAATTTGGTGGCAGCAAACGCGGCACATGGGGAGCCACAATTGGACTTGTAATCGGTATGTTTTGCGGGCCCGCTTGCATCATATTTTTCCCATTTGTTGGGGCTTTTATTGGCGAATACACCGGCACTCAACAAACCGACCAGGCACTTCAAGCCGCTGTCGGCTCGTTTATTGGCATACTTACCGGTATTATTCTAAAGTTAATCATCTCAGGATTAATCACTTACTATTTCATTATCGAACTTATCAACTAATTTAGTGTCGCAAAATTTCACACTATATGCGCCTATATATAAATCAGTTTGCCTAAACAAATGATTTTCATATTTTTGCGCCCTGATAATCGCCAAACAAAAAAAATCGTAATTTGCTAACTATCAACAAGTTAGTTATAAAAACGATTTATAGCGACAATGAAAATATTTTGAAATAGTAAAAAAATCTTCAAAGTTGAGATTCAAAAATTCTCAAAATAAACTGACAGTTTACGCAGAATTATGTTAAACACACCAATACAAAATGGATTCAGAATTTGACAATCACAGCTACCAACGAGGCGACAATTACAACCAGACACAAGTTGACAAACTCGCAAGTTTATACAAACAAGTTCTATCAACTTTAGGCGAAGACACTAATCGCGACGGGCTTTTGAAGACACCAGAGCGAGTTGCAAAAGCTATGCTTTTTCTGACGCAAGGCTACCAACAAAACCCACACGAGATTATCCGCAGCGCAATGTTTGAAGAGCAATATTCGCAAATGGTTATTGTTAAAGACATCGAAGTTTTTTCGTTTTGCGAACACCACATGCTGCCATTTTTTGGGAAAGCTCACGTTGCCTATATTCCAAACGGACACATCATCGGACTGAGCAAGATTGCGCGCGTGGTTGACGCCTACTCGCGCCGATTGCAAGTGCAGGAGCGGCTTACAAACCAAATTAAAGATTGCATTCAAGAAACATTAAATCCGCTTGGAGTGGCTGTCGTTATTGAAGCCCAACACATGTGTATGATGATGCGCGGTGTTGAAAAACAAGAATCGTGCACCACAACATCGGCTTTTACTGGTGCTTTTATGAACAGCAGCACCACCCGCGCCGAATTTATCAATCTGCTTGGAAAACCTCTGCATTAATTTTGGCACAAGAATTGTATTTAATGCTCCGGGTGAATAATTAATGTTTAATAGCAATTGACTAATGCTTAAGATTCATAATATAAATCACTGATTTTAAACCGCTAAATCACTTTAAACTTGTTAAACATATTAAACTTTAAACCATTTAAACCTGTTAAACTTTAAACTAAAAAATATAATGAAAGCATTTGTATTTCCCGGACAGGGTTCGCAATTTGTCGGCATGGGCAAAGACTTGTACGACAATTCGCCTTTGGCAAAAGAATTATTTGACAGCGCTAACAAAATTCTCGGTTTCAATATCACCGGCCTCATGTTTAGCGGCACCGATGACGATCTAAAACAAACAAAAGTTACACAACCCGCAGTTTTCCTACACTCAGTGATACTTGCCAAAACTCTTGGCGAAAATTTCAAACCCGATATGGTTGCGGGACACTCGCTTGGCGAATTCTCGGCACTTGTTTCGTCTGGCGCACTTTCGTTTGAAGACGGTTTGACACTTGTATCGAAGCGTGCGCAAGCGATGCAAAAAGCATGTGAGCAAAATCCATCAACAATGGCCGCTATAATTGGCATGGAAGACGCTGTTATTGAGCAAGTCTGCTCAGAAATTGATGGCGTAGTACCGGCAAACTACAACTGCCCGGGACAACTTGTGATTTCAGGCTCGACCGAAGGAATAGACAAAGCAATAGCCAAATTTACCGAGATGGGCGCAAAACGCGCTTTAAAACTTGCCGTTAGCGGTGGCTTCCACTCACCAATGATGGAACCCGCACGCGCCGAACTTGAAAAAGCTATAAACGAAGTATCGTTCCAAAAACCGATTTGCCCTGTTTATCAAAATGTTACAGCAAATCCTGTTACCGACCCTTCAGAAATTAAAAAGAACCTTGTCGCGCAACTTACATCGCCAGTACGTTGGACTCAAACCGTGCAAAATATGATTGCAAACGGCTTGACCGAGATGGTTGAAGTCGGCCCGGGTGCTGTTTTGCAAGGTCTTTTGCGCAAAATCGACCGCAACATTGCTGGTAGTTCAGCAAAATTTGGCGAATAATTTTTTATAATATTGATATACAAAAAGTTGGAAGATTGGTAAATTATTTTTATTAATCTTTCAACTTTCAATTTCTAAATCGCAATTGATTATATTGCAGCGATAAAACTACAAATTTTAATCCCTAATAAAAAATGGAACTCAACGAATTGACAGCAATTGGTCCTATTGATGGCCGTTATCGTTCTAAAACCGAATCACTTGACCTTTATTTTTCTGAATTTGGACTTATCCGCTATCGAGTTTTAGTGGAATGCGAATATTTTATTGCACTATGCAACATTCCGTTAAAAAACCTTGAAGACATTGATAAACAAAAATTTGATGAGATACGAAAAATTTACAACGATTTCACCATTGCTGATGCGTTGAGAATCAAAGAGATAGAAAAAACCACAAATCACGATGTCAAAGCAGTCGAATACTTTTTGAAAGAGAAATTCGACATATTGCAAATATCTGAATATAAGGAATTTATACACTTTGGACTGACATCACAAGACATCAACAACACCGCCATTCCGTACTCATTGCGCGATGCCATTAAAGATGTGTTCTACCCTCTAATTGAGGAAGTCATCAATCAACTTGCCGACATGGCAGAGCAATGGAAACATGTAGCAATGCTTGCACACACACACGGGCAGCCAGCCTCGCCAACGCGCTTGGGCAAAGAGTTGATGGTGTTTGTTGAGCGCCTCAACAAGCAACTCGAACTACTAAAAAGCGTGCCTTGCTCAGCAAAATTTGGCGGTGCTACAGGCGGCTTCAACGCTCACATGGTGGCTTATCCCGAAATTGATTGGGTTGAATTTGCCAACAATTTTGTAAAAAACACCCTTCACCTTGAGCGCCTCCAAACAACCACACAAATTGCCCATTACGACGACCTCGCAGCCATTTTTGATGGCATAAAACGCATCAACACAATACTTATCGACCTTTGCCGCGACATTTGGACATACGTATCGATGGAGTACTTCAAACAAAAGATTAAAGCAGGCGAAGTGGGCTCATCGGCAATGCCGCACAAGGTAAACCCAATCGACTTTGAAAATGCCGAAGGCAACCTTGGAATCGCAAACGCAGTATTCCAACATTTTTCAGCAAAACTGCCAATTTCGCGCATGCAACGCGACCTGACCGATTCTACTGTACTGCGCAACATTGGCGTACCAATCGGGCATAGTGTAATTGCCTTAAAATCAATACAAAAAGGTCTGAATAAACTTATTTTAAACGAAGAGAAACTAAAAGCCGACCTTGAAGCCAATTGGAGCGTTGTGGCAGAAGCATTGCAAACCATTCTGCGCCGCGAGGGATATCCAAAACCATACGAAACACTAAAAGAACTGACTCGCACAAATTCAAAAGTTACGGCTGAATCAATTCACGAATTTATTCAAACACTGAATGTTAGCGATGAAGTTAAACAAGAAATGATGAAAATAACGCCTCAAAATTACACTGGCATCTACTTCTAAAACAGAATTTTATGAAAAGTTTGAAACGCATTTTGCAATACGTTTTCCCAAGATATTGGAAACAAGCCGTACTGAATTTTCTATTTGTCGGATTATCAGTTATCTCCGGGCTATTTTCGTTTACAATGGTGATACCATTTCTGCAAGTATTGTTCAACGAATCAATAACACAACCCGAACTTGTACCTTTTGATTGGACAATCGACTCAATATCAGCCATTTTCAACTACCATTTAGTGCAGATAATAATCGACTATGGAAAAGTTTCGGCGTTGTTCTATATATCTGTATTTGTGCTAATCGCAATATTTTTGAAAACATTTTTCTGGTTTGCGTCGAAACTTGTAATGGTTAACATGCGATACGGAATTGTTCGCGATTTGCGCAACAAACTTTACAATAAAATAACACATCTGTCATTAGATTTCTATTCAGATGAACGAAAAGGCGATGTCATTTCACGCATGACCAACGATGTAAATGAAGTAGAAGCCTCGGTCCTGAAATCGTTAGAGATTATTTTCAAAGACCCTGCAACACTTATAATGTCGTTGGCTGTACTCATTTACATGAGCCCAACTTTAACAATATTTGTACTCATAATGCTACCGATTTCAGGTGGCATAGTAGGACGAATTGGCAGCTCGCTCCGCCGTAAATCAACCGAAGTGCAAAGCCGCCTTGGCAGCCTTTTAGCACTTATAGAAGAGACACTTGGCGGATTAAGAATCATCAAATCGTTCAACGCTCACGACCGCGTTTTTGCCCACTTTGGAGGCGAAAATCAACTTTTCATTCGCGCGTCGAAAAAGATGATGCGCCGCCGCGAACTTGCGACACCACTTAGCGAATTTCTTGGCTCGCTAATCTTGATAATCGTCCTTTGGTTTGGCGGACGCTTGGTTTTGGCTGGCAAAGGCGACCTTACAAGTGCGCAACTAATCGGATATTTAGTAATCTTTTCGCAGATGATTTCACCAGCCAAACAATTTATAGACGCTTGGTACGCCATTCAAAAAGGACTTGCCTCAAGCGACCGAATAGATGAAATCTTAAACGCTAAAATCACCATTCAAGATTGCGCGAACCCGAAACCAATAAGCGAATTTAAATCGGAAATTGAATATCGAAACGTGTCGTTCAAATACACAAACGACTTGGTTCTGAAAAATGTCAGTTTAACAATAAAAAAAGGCCAAACCATCGCATTAGTTGGCCAATCGGGTTCAGGGAAATCGACAATGGTTGACCTCCTGCCACGCTTCTACGATGTTACAGATGGCCAAATTTTAGTTGACGGCACTGATATTAGAGAACTAAAAATCACCGATTTACGACAACTAATGGGAATTGTTGGACAAGAAAGCATCTTATTCAACGACAGCATTTACAACAATATATCTTTTGGTGTGAAAGAAACTACTATGGAGCAAGTTGAGCAAGCCGCCAAAATTGCAAACGCGCACGATTTTATCATGGAAACGCCCGAAGGCTACCAAAGCAACATTGGCGACCGGGGCGGAAAACTCAGCGGCGGCCAGCGACAACGCCTGAGCATCGCTCGCGCAATTCTTGCCAATCCACCAATCATGATTCTCGACGAAGCCACATCGGCACTTGATACAGAATCGGAAAAATTGGTTCAAGAATCGCTTAACCGCCTGATGCAGAACCGCACATCAATTGTCATTGCACACCGCCTGTCAACAGTTGTAAATGCCGATATGATTTGCGTTTTGCAAGATGGAGAAATTATTGAACGCGGCACACATGCCGAACTTTTGGCTCTTGGTGGTCAATACAAAAAACTACATGATATTCAGTCGTTTGCATAGTGATAAAGGGGGGGGATTTAAAGTTTAGAGGGTAGCGGTTTAGAAGTGAAAATTTAGAATTATCAAACTTAAAACCTACAACCTCAGAACTTATAACTCCACAAATCACTAAGTATAAATACCACCATCTTTTAGGCATAAAATAGGTTCGCATTAACCCTACGGGTTAGTACTTTTGCAACCGAACAACTACTGCAATGGGAGTACTATACGACAAATTGACGGAAGACATCCGCTTTGAAGAAGGTCTAAACGCCTGCATGAACTGCGGAATGTGCACGGGCGTTTGCCCTGCAGCCGAATTTTACGATTACGACCCCCGTCGCATTGTTGACGAAGTACAAAAGAAAGACGATGAGATTATCTTGAAATATCTGAAATCAGAAACCATCTGGTATTGCGGACAGTGCATGAGCTGCAAGACACGCTGTCCGCGTGGCAACACGCCCGGATTCGTCATACAGGCACTGCGCAAACTGTCGGTCAAACTGGGATATTTCACCTGCTCGGAAAAGGGCCGTCAGCAGTTCGCACTAAAACGCACCATCGGGCAAAATATTCTTGAACGTGGCTACTGCGTTTATCCCGACATTGTAACCCCATGGATGCACCCGGAGCAAGGCGATAATTGGGAGTATATTTACAATAATACAGAAGAAGTGATGGAATCGCTGGGAGTGCCATACAAAAAAAGCGGACCGGGCCCATTGCGCAAAATCGACCAAAAAAACCTTGACGTGCTACAAAAAATTTTCGATGTAACAGGCGGTACCGAAATGTACGAGTGCATCGAAAAATATTCAGCCGAAAAAGCTAAAGAAATGGGTGTCGATATTGAAAATGGCGACTATCTGAATATGGTTTTCAAAACAAATTCCGACTACGATGAGTGAACAATGTAATGCAAAAGAAAATTTGTGGGCTAAATACCAGAAAGACATTGCCGACGACCACTTTTACTACTGCCGCAGCTGCATCCGCCAGACCTTTTTCCCCGCATCAGAAAAAGCGTACCTTAACATAATGCGCAACAATTTGGGCAAAGACCTCTACGATGACCCAAACCATACAACATGCACTGGCATTGCCTATCACTCTGACCTTGTGCCACTTGCCACTACAGCAACCGTGGTTGCCCGCCATTTTGCGCTGATGACCGAGGCCGGATACGAAAACATGGCAATATCGTGCGTAACCTCTTTCGGATTATATACTGAATTGCTGCACACTTGGGAGGAATATCCCGAAGAGGAGGCCCGCGTGCGCCAATACCTGTGGGACGCCACCCGCCGCGAATTCAAAAAACCGAAAAACATTGCCCACACATCAGACACCATTTATAAATTCCGAAACGAAATAGCTTCACAAATGGTTCATCCACTGATAAATGCGCAAACGGGCGAACCCTTGAAAGTTGTTGACCACATTGGCTGTCACTATGCCAAAATGTTCCCGACAAAAGGCATTGGCGGAGCCGAATTTCCCCGCGTATTGTCAGGCATGGTTGAAGCATGGGGAGGCGAATCAGTAGATT
>CALBPW010000287.1 GCA_937899145.1 uncultured Bacteroidota bacterium | reverse complement strand
GGGGTTATCAGGCATCATCACAGGGGTTTTACCCTATCCTTACTACCGTTTGCCTATACTCAAACGACCGTTTGCCTATACTCAAACAACCGTTTGCCTATACTCAAACGCTAACGTTAAAATTTTCGAGGGATTATTTTGACAACTTATTTATTCCAATAAGCTTTTCTACTAATTGCTTAACCTTAGGAGCGGCTTCCATAATGTCCTCTTCACTGGCTTCCTCAAAATCTTCATAATCTCCCTCATGGCGCATATTAAACATCTGTCTGATAAGTTTTCCTTCCTCCAATGTGAGGCGACCATCTTTAACAAAGTTCAAGCTAATCTGTGCCAACAGGCCTTTATGTGTATGACTTGTAAGCCCTTCACTCAATAAAAGTGCTGATGTTGCATGATAAACGCATAATATAACCTGTTTGCAGCCAAGTCCCAAAGTGAGATGGCTGCCACCTTCTGCGCTTCCTCGAATGATTTCCTTGCTTTCTCTATCCGGTATTCTACTAATGCTTTCCGGTCATCATTTGACAAACTCATAATCTTATGCCCTCTTTTTGTACATTCAACTTAAATAAGGAAGGTGGAAGATTCTTCCATTGGCTTCTCGTATACTCTAATGTATTAATCTCTTCACCTATCTCAAGCCCTTTCGTCCAAAGAGCATAGTCTATTTCACCTTTCTCAAGGAAGTTGATGTTAGGTTTGTCCAATATGACAACAATGTCCCAATCAGAGTCTTTTCTCGCCTCCCCACGAGCCCGACTACCATACAGAATAATTTCAGCATTAGGTTCTCTTTCCCTAATCGTAGTCGTTATAAGGTCGATAACTTGATTGCCCTCCTTTTTCATCTGCTTCATTATTTTATTCGTGAGCAAAGGTACGCATTATTTCCGAAACCGCCAAACGTTTTGGTGATTATTTAAGCAAACCGCCCCGAGCAGTAAGCTCGGGAAGGAAGAATATAGGTTAGAATCTACAGGAGATTACTTTTTCATCTTCCTGAATTTCCAGACTCTGAATATTAATAACCTTCCTTGACTCTAAGATAGATAGCAGTGCCTATCCATATTGCAATGGCTATTGCTGTCATGATTAAAAATAGAATTGCCAAATTCATACTAATACAATTTATCTGTTAGACACCTTTATTAAATAAATACCTAATCCCACAAAGGCAGAAACAGCACCCAATGCACACAGTGCCAGCATGGCGTAGTCAATGTCTTGTTTCATTAAACCAGCAAGGATAACACCACCTATAACCAACTTAGCAACATCAATAAAGAAATCACCCATTTTCTTGGCTATTGGATGTTCTTTGCCTGTTTTTGCCACAGCAACAGTCGTAATACTGTCCTGTTGAGTTTTTTGGACTTTTGCCCGTTCTCTCCTCGTAGTCATTGGCAAAGGTAGATATAAAGTTTCATACTACCAAGCAATCTTGGGGATTTAACACAAATTTCAGTTTCTTGCTTTTTCTGTTTTCTCATAATCTCATAGTTTTAAAGTTATACAATTTGTCTTATGACGCTGCAAAGGTACGAATAAGTGAGCAAAAAACCAAATATTATTTGAGTTTTTTCGAGCGAGGGTAGACCATCTTCTGCCCGAAGTTTCAACTGGTTACAATTTGTAACCGTTTGATTCCCTTCTTCAAGGGGCACGGTTGGGGCGCGGTTGGGGCGCGATAATATACCGATTGCGCCCCTATCATCCTTTTGATAATCAGATATTTAATTATATTCTAACCATTTTTTGGGTTGTCGGCATAATGAACTCACTCAATATGCTTGACAATATGGATTCTGTTACTAACACAATGAGTATCATTGTGTTATGTGGCGTTCTTGTATTGATGCTTTTGCAATCGTTCGATTCGTTTATGGCTTTAGGTTTGATTGGAGCATTGTCGGCAATGCTGTCGTTTTACCGATATAATTGGCATCCGGCTAAAATGTATATGGGCGATAATGGTTCACAATTTTTGGGCGCATTGTTGGCAATGTTGAGTATCAGATATTTATGGAATACGGCGGCTATGGAAATGCCAAATCATTTATATCCATTTTTCATCGTTTATCTGATGTTTTTAGTGCCTTTAACCGATACTGCTACCGTGACAATCAATCGGTTAATGGAAGGAAAATCGCCATTTGTGGGCGATACAAATCACACAACACATAACTTGTCGCGCAGGGGATTGACAGACAGTCAAGTAGTTATGTTACTTGGTGCGATTAATTTGCTGTCGGTAAGTGTGGCGGTTTACTTTTTAATATCTCCGCCACAATCGGCGTGGCCACTATGGCTTGTTGGCATTTTAGCACTATTGGTGTCGGTTTTGCTTTACGCCAATACCAAAATCGCAAAACACAAAACAGAGTAATTTTGATATGCGAAAATCGGCAATAATACTTTTATTTCTGCTTGCTGTTGTTTTATCGGCAGCAGTGGCATTTATTGTAAGTGTTAATTTCGGAAAAGCTGAAAAACACGAAATATTATTGCAAATTGCTGATATTGATGAATTTCCAACTGACTTGACATTTATGGGCGAGCCCGTCCCTCTCAATAATTTTGATACGCGCGAGAGCCTTGACCGCGAGTTGCAAGTGAATAGAATGTGGCACTCGCAAACTATACTTTTGCTGAAGCGTGCCAATCGGTATTTTCCTGTTATTGAGCCAATTCTGAAGGTAAATAACGTTCCCGACGATCTGAAATACATAGCCGTAATAGAGAGTCAACTTACAAACGCGGTTTCGCCATCCGGCGCAAAAGGTTTTTGGCAAATGTTGCAAGCTACGGCTGGCGATTTTGGCTTGGAAGTGAACGATGATGTTGACGAACGTTATAATTTAGAAAAATCGACAATTGCCGCCATTCGTTATTTTAAGCGAATGAAAGACAGATACGGCTCGTGGACGATGGCGGCTGCAGCGTACAATATCGGAATGGGAAATCTGTCAAAACTTATTGATATACAAGAAACTAACAACTATTACGATTTGGTGCTTGGTGAAGAAACTGAACGTTACGTTTTTCGCGCTCTTGCTGTTAAACAGATTTTTGAGAATCCGCAAAAATATGGTTTCGACATACCAACCGGCAATCTCTATAAACCATTGCCTTACACAACTGTTGAGGTTGACACAACGATTGAAAATATTGCTGATTTTGCCCGTTCGCAAAACATTAATTACAAAATGTTGAAAGTGCTAAATCCTTGGCTTAGAAGTAATAAACTGCCAAATAAAAAGCATAAAAAATATTATATCAAGTTGCTCGACCCAAAATTCCGAAAAATTGAATTTGCCGAGCAAGATGCTTTGCAACCCGAAGATATTGAGTTGAAAGTTGGAAATTAACAAGTTATTGATATTTAGTAAACTATAATCTGCAGTCTGTAGTCAGTTGTCTTTTTTCACACTATTCCTGTCCAAACAAAATTCCCGTCGATGTTAAATTGTTCTGTATCAGGCAGTTGTTTGAATAATCCATAAATAGCGGAGCCGCTGCCCGACATTGAAGCGTAGGCGGCGCCTGTGGCGTACATCTGCTCTTTTATTTTGCGTAGAGCGGGGTGTAATGTGAAAATAGGGTCTTCAAAATCGTTCGTAATCTTGTCGCGCCACTCTTCGGGTTTGCGATTGAGTATATTTTTTATTGAATATTGCGGCATTTGCGGAGTTAGCATTTTGTAGGCCTGCGCAGTGTTGACATGTACTTGTGGCTTGACAATCAGCAGTTTATAATCGCTCAAATCGATACTTACCAATTGCAGCACCTCGCCGCGACCGGTGGCAATCGCAGGCTTGTTTTCCACAAAAATGGCGCAGTCGCTGCCAAGCATCGCTGCGTATTTTTGCATTTGCTGAACTGATAACTTCAAATCAAACATCTTGTTGAGTGCTGAAATGGCAAAAGCGCAATCGGCCGAGCCTCCGCCAAGTCCAGCTCCCATCGGAATCTTTTTTTCAAGCACAGCTTTGACGGGAGGCAACGTGAAATCGGCATTCAGCAAATAATAGGCGCGACTTACTAAATTGGAATCGAGTGCACCGTCAATAGCCAAGCCGTCTATTACTAATTCAAACTTTTTGGCATAAATACTTTTGTTGACATTGAGTCTTAAATTGTCGGTAAGCGCAAAGGGCACTATCAATGTCTCGATGTTATGAAAACCATCAGCGCGGCGCTCAACCACATTTAACCCGATGTTGATTTTTGCATTCGGATGTACTATCATATCGTTTCCTTGTTTAAAATTTGTTAATCAACTTGTTCATTTCGCTTTTTCACATTCATAATAAGTCAGCATTCAAAACTATAATTTTTGTTTATAAATATAACTCGATAATTCAAAGTTA
>CALBPW010000286.1 GCA_937899145.1 uncultured Bacteroidota bacterium | reverse complement strand
CGATTCCAATTTTGCGATAAAGTTATCGAATGCCAATTTGAATGTGTCTTTATCGTTGTAATCAATTTCATTAATATAGTTTTCAACGGCTCCAAAATGGTACGACGCAAAATCGATTAAGCTACGTAGCGTGTCTTTCATTTCCTTTTTCGATTTAGCATTTTTGAACGCTGAGTACATTGCGTTTGCAAGCGTTGACAATTGTTTTCGTTGGTCGTCAAACTCCTCATTGCCGGTTATGCAATTGTCGTTCCATTCAATCAGCGGTTGTTCGCCAACTTCGGCGTTGAATTCCGTTTCGTCAGTTTTAATTGCAACCTTTTGTTTTTTAACCTTTTTAGGTTCGTCTTTAGGTTTGACAACCCCAGTTTGCGCAGTTTCAAGTTTACTTTCAAGTTCTGCTATTTTAGCGTCTTTTGTAGCCGATTCGGTTTGTAAATTATTGATTGTCTGGTGTGCAACCATCCGTTCGGTTATGTTGACTGCAATTTTAACAATCTTGTATGGTTTGGTTTCTAATGGTTCGATAATCGGCGTGTAGGTTTCGTTCAGCCATAAATTACTGCCATTCAGAGTGATATGGCTTGTTATTGAACCGCCAACGCCTTTTTGCAGATTACTCCAAAGTTGATTGTAGTTTTTATGTTGCGCCGAATCCATTTCCATTCCCTCGGCAGCTTTTTGTCCGATAATGCTATCTATCGGCAGATTAACCAATTCAGAGTATGCGGCATTTGCATTTGTAATATTGCCATCGGTATCGTATTCAATAACAATCAATTTCTGATTTATGACATTCATTATTGAACTTGTTTCGTTGTCGCGGCGGGCCGCTTCTTCTTGTGTGGCTTGGAGTTCCTCCATGTTCTGGCGCATTTCTTCTTCTTGCGATGCCAATTCTTCCGCTTGCACTTTCGATTGTTTCAGCAATTCGTTTGTACGCTCGTTCACTTTCACCGTTGATATTGTTGATGCTATGCTTTCAGCAAGTTTTTCAACAAAACTTATCTTGTAGTCTTCAAGTTTATTAAACGATGCTAACTCAATGATACCGAACACTTTATCTTCGATAACCAATGGTACAAGCAACAATGCCGACGCGGTGGCGCTGCCCATTCCGGAGGTTATAGTGATGTAGTTTTCCGGTATATCGGTCATGTAGATGGTTTTGTGCTCGTAAGCGCAACGTCCGACAAGATCTTCGCCAACGGCAAAGCGTTTTTGCATAAATTTCCGACGGTCGTAAGCAATAGCCGATGTCATTTCATATACTGGTTCTTCTCCCGAATCATCAAGCACATAAATAGCTCCTTGATTAACATCGATGTATTTTATAAGATTGCGCAGAATTTCGTACGAAAGGTCGTTAATATTCTGATTATCAGTATGTAATATTTCTCCGAATTTTGCAAGTCCAAGAGTAGCCCAATTAACTTTTTCGTCCTCAATTTTGCGTTTTGCGTTTTCTTTTTCGGCGTCTTGCAAACGCTTACGCATAAGTAGCAGGTTGGTTCCTAAGTTATCATCGGCGCTAAGACGTTCAAATTCGGCGTCTAAATTTCCTTTTCCAATGTTATCGGCAAATTCTGCCGCTTTTGATAAGCCGTCAATAACATTGTTGGTGGTGCCATATATTTCGTCTATCTCGCTAAAACGATTTTTTTTCAATTCCACTTTTTGCAAAACACCAAGCGACATTTCTTTCAATCGGTCAATTATTATCTTAATTGGATTGCTTATCATCTTTCCTAAATGTTGAGCTATCACCATGCTAACAACAATTAAGATAAAACAAACCAATAAAAGCAGGCGCGAAAGGCGTGAGTATCCACTCAAAGCCTCGTCGGTGCGTAAGCTGATGCCGACATACCAAGGTGTGTTTTTTACTGGTGTGAATGAGTAAATTTTTTCAATTTCGCCATCATCAATAACGGCTGTTATTGTGGTGTCGCCAATCATTGTTTTCAATGCTTCGCCACATGTGCTAACATCAAACAGGTTTGCGCCCGACATTACCAACTCAGCATCTTTGCTTGCGATAAACTGTCCGTTATATTTTATGATTATTGGATGCTCGGTTCCGACATTAATATTGCGCACAATGTCGGAGAATGCGTGTGCGTCAACGCCTGTGCAGAGCAAACCTATATTTACGCCATCAATATTGCGAATTGGCGCGCTGTACATAACTGTCTGTTTACCAGATGTTTTACTGATAATACAATCGGGTTGTGGCGATTGTCCTTCTTTGTATTGTTTAAAATAAAGACGCTCAACAAGATTGACAGGGTTATATTCGGTTGTCATACCTTCACCTGTGGTGTTGATTAGCACAAACCGATTGATGTCGGCATCGCCGGCAAGCGAATTTTTAAGCATTGTAACCACATCGATTGTCGCTTCGTCGTCGAGGTTAATTTCTTGCAACTTTCTGATTTGGTCAACATTTGCCATAACTGCCACTTGTTTTTGCCTTGCGACAGTTAGTTGGTAAACTTCGTTACTAATACATTCTACCTCGCGCGACAGGGTTTGAAGCATCTCGTTGCTGATAGCTTTATGGCTCAATTTGCCTGCTACTATTGTTAAAGCCACACAGATGCTTGCACAAAGTAGTACTATTGTTATAGTGAGTTGGGTGCCAATTCTTCTTTTTCTTCTTTGTTTTGATTGGTCTTGCTCTTTATTTTCCATTTATATTGAATTTAATTTACAATCTTACAAAAATATTTCGGATTGCTATTTTAAGAAAAAATCAGAAACGTAGAACAAAAAGTACGTAACAACATTAAATAAAAAAGCAGTATTCAAAAAATTTATGAATACTGCTTTTCTTTTTCTATAGAGCAATTTATTTGTTAATCAGTTTTATAGCTCCATTTTCAGCATCAATCACAATCTTTTTCGTATTATCAACACCGCCTTTAATTATGGCTGTTGATAGCGGATTTAGTATTGAACGTTCAATCAGTCGCTTGATTGGACGAGCTCCAAGTGTAACATCGTAACCATCGGTTGCAATTAAGTCGATGGCTTGGCCGGTAGCCTCAATGCTGATGTCGTTTTTAGCAAGACGCTCCGCCATTTTTGCAATTTGCAGTTTAACAATCTCACGGACATCGTTTTTGAACAATGGCGAGAACATAATAATCTCATCAATACGATTCAAGAATTCCGGTTTAACCGATGCCCGCAATAGTTCCATCACTTTGCTTTGTGCCGATTCAATCACTTGCGACTTATTGGTTTCGTTCATTTTAGCAAATTCTTGCTGAATAATATCGGAGCCTAAATTCGATGTCATTATTATAATGGTGTTTTTAAAATTGACAGTACGTCCTTTGTTATCGGTAAGTCGCCCGTCGTCAAGCACTTGCAGTAATATGTTGAACACATCAGGGTGGGCTTTTTCAATCTCGTCGAGCAAAACAACCGAGTAAGGTTTGCGACGGACGGCCTCAGTTAGTTGTCCGCCTTCGTCGTAGCCAACGTATCCCGGAGGCGCGCCAATCAACCTTGAAACCGAGTGCCGCTCTTGATACTCCGACATATCAATACGCGTCATTTGGTTTTCGTCGTTGAAGAGGAATCCAGCCAAAGCCTTTGCCAACTCAGTTTTGCCAACGCCCGTTGTACCCAAAAAGATGAACGAGCCGATAGGTTTGTTGGCATCTTGCAAGCCGGCACGACTGCGGCGGACAGCGTTTGCAATAGCCTCGATAGCCTGGTCTTGCCCTATAACTCGCTTGTGCAGTTCAGCCTCAAGGTTGACAAGTTTTTCACGCTCACTTTGCATCATTTTTGTAACTGGAATGTGAGTCCATTTTGACACCACTTCGGCAATATCTTCAGGCGTAACCACCTCGCGAATCATTGCGTTATCTGATTGCAATTGAGCCTTTTGCCTTTCAATTTCATTTTCACATTCCTTAATTCGTCCGTATCTGATTTCGGCAACCTTGCCATAATCGCCGGCACGTTCGGCTCTATCCGCCTCATATTTAAGGTCTTCAATCTTTTTCTTATTGTTCTGAATGTTTTCCAAAATGGTTTTCTCCGATTTCCATTTTGCCATTTTCGATGTCAACTCACTATTTTTCACATTCAGTTCCTGCTCTATCAATTTGATTTTCTGATTATTACCTTCGCGTTTAATAGCTTCGCGCTCAATTTCGAGTTGCATAATGTCGCGTTGCAGTTCATCGATGTCGTACGGAACTGAGTTCATCTCCAAACGCAGTTTTGACGCGGCTTCGTCAACCAAATCGATGGCTTTGTCGGGCAGGAAACGATCAGTGATATAGCGGTTCGAGAGTTCGACAGCTGCAATAATTGCGTCGTCAAGAATTTGCACTTTGTGATGCATCTCGTATCGTTCTTTCAATCCACGAAGTATTGATATTGAGCTATTTATATCAGGTTCGTCAACCATCACGATTTGGAATCGACGCTCAAGAGCTTTATCCTCAGTAACGTACAGGCCCTTATCGGGACCATCCCACTGATAAACGGCAAGCATGTCATACTCATCGTCTTCATCCAGGCCTGCAAATGCAATCCTCGCAAAAGGATAAAGGTGAAGCAGAACCATAGCAATCTGGACTGGCTGCAAAGACTGAGGGATGCTCCATTTGTTACCGTTTACCCGGTTCGTGTTCTCCAACTGGAACTGCAGTGTAACTGCATCCAGGATGCCTCTCTGTATATCCGCCGGCGTGGGTGGATTAATTGTATTCATTGTGCTCAAGTAGTCTTCAGTTATCTCCTTGAGCGTTTCGGCTCTTGTGCCGGTCATAGTAAATTCCTTTCTGCAACCAGGAGCAACTCCATGGCGGAGCCCGTGGCTGCTCTTATCTATATTTCAGTGCCAATGGCCGTTTGGCGTTCCTGATGCTTTAAGTATACAAGCCTTTTTCCAAGAATCCATTCGGAATTTTAGGGCGATATTTTGATTTTTTCCCTAAGTTTTTGTATGATGGGTTTTACGGGAGGTGCATTGTCATGAATTATGTTTTGCTATACCGGGAACTCATACGTCAGAGGTTAGAAGAATATCGTCTTAGCCAAGGGTGGCATAAATATGAGATGGCTAAACAATGTGGAATTCAGCCAACAGATTACTCTGGTATTTTGAAATACAGCAGAGTGATAGATAATCAGAGCAAAGCGAAAAATAACCATAAATACATGCTTACCACTGGTGAAGCTGTAGCCTTTGCATATCAAATGGGAACAGATATCTATGGAATTGTGTGGGGAACGCCGCAGGACAAAGAAACCATAGTGAAACTGATACTGCTCGGTATTATCACAAACGGGTGCAGGACCAATCCATTCTGCTATACTGATGACCCTCAAAGCCTGATGGAATGGTCCCTCAAGCAGAAATGCTTACCGGCGGAATACAGGACAAGGCCGTTCTCCGACTCTTTACTCCAAGACATCCAATCATTCTTTTCAGAAGAATATGGTCTTTTCTTCGACAAAGATGTTCAACAGCTCTTTGAAATACTGCGCGGCGATTATGACCCAGATTTGGAACGGCTATCGAATTATTTACTTGAGCAGCTCATGGCGGATTATAGTTTCGCTGAGAGTTTCCTTCAGCGATTAACAAACACTATTCACAACAGGGCTGACCTTTCCAGCGGCCAGGGGGATATTCCTGAAAAAGAAATCTTTGATTTTCTTGACCACAAAGGCCGATATGGAGATTTGGTGTTGGATTACGGTGAATATGACTACTACCTGTTCATACAGGCCTTTAATAAACTATGGGACCGGCATCACGATTCATACATGCGCATTTTCAATGAAGAAATCTTTGAGAACGATGCTTTGGAGAGCAGTCTGAAATACTTCCAGGATGATAAGTTTACTGCCGTCGTTAAGTCTGATAGGCTCATTGACACAGTTATACGAAACTGCATTGAGAATGAATTTGTGAATCAGGAAGCATACCTAA
>CALBPW010000285.1 GCA_937899145.1 uncultured Bacteroidota bacterium | reverse complement strand
TTGGAAGGTTGTGGTGCGCCCTGGAAAATTGAAAAATGATGAAAATAATTGTTGAAGCTGGCGGGACAAAATGCAAATGGGGGCTGATAGACAGCACAATACGGACTATCGAAACCATTGGTTTTAACCCGAATTGCGGACGAAGAGATGGGTTGCGAGGCACAGCAAACGCCATTGGCGAAGTTGCAGGATTTGATGCCGAATCGGTACTCTATTTTGGTGCGGGGTGCGGCAACAAACAAAACCAAGAAAATGTAAAAAAAACGCTACAAGAAGTGTTTATTGGAGCCAAAATAAAGGTTTGCAGTGATTTAGAAGGCGCAGCAATGGCTCTTTTTGACAATAAAACCGGCATTGCCGCCATTTTGGGGACAGGCGCTGCCGCAGGCATTTTTGATGGCGGAAAAATTGTGGTTCAAGCTCCGTCATTAGGGTATATCTTAGGCGATGAAGGCAGTGGCGCATATTTAGGTAAAATATTGATACAAAAAATATTACGAAATGAGCTATCGGCTAATTTATGCACCGATTTTTGGAATACGACAAACACTACCGCTCCCGATTTAATTCACGGCATTTACTCGTCAGATGCCATCAATAGCAAGTTTGCAAGTTTTGTGCCATTTATTTCAAAAAATATTGATAATGAAGAAATTGCGGCAATTGTAATTGAAGGTTTTGACAAATTTCACGAAAAACACATTAAACCGCTAAATAACAGCAAATTACCAATAGGATTTGTTGGTGGTATTGCTTTTCAGTTTAGCGATTTGCTAAAACAACAATTTGAAAATAAAGGATTTAACATCACAATACTAAAAGACGCATATAGCAAATTAATAACTATGGCGCATTGATTATTAAAAGTTGAATTTATCACAAATAACCTTTCAACATTTAAAGCCAACTATCAGAATATCATCAGTTTGTGGTGTTTTTCCACGCCAAGCGAGCAGATAATTGTCAAGTGTTTTTTGTTGTTCAATTATAGGCATTGTGCTAATTGATGCCAACAACTTACGGAAGTTACTATAATTCAGCTTTTTAGTATCGGTCGCATCAAATTGCGATAAATATCCTTTTGTCGATAAATAGAAAGTAGATGACGAATCGTAAGGAATATCAATATTGTTAAATACCTTAGGAATACCTATATCTTCGCCAATAGCAAAATTACCGCCTTTGTGCATTTGTATCACACCATTAGAAACAGTTGTAATTGGCATATTGGCCGATGAAAATGTAAACTGACGCGATGCGGTATCGATGGTGCATACAGCCATACTAATTTCACAAAAATACTGATTATCCGAAAATAAATCCTTTAATGCCAAATCTAACTTATCGAGAATAAGAGCTGGCACCGCAACATTTTGCACACGAACAATATTGTTAAGTATCGTGACTCCTATTATCGACAAAAAAGCCGAAGAAAGAGCATTACCCGAACAATCGGCAACAACTATTACATTTTTTCCTTCTGTAGCTGTTTGCCAAAAGAAGTTCCCTCCAACCGGAAGTCTCTGTTTATGATAAATAAACGATTGGGGAAATTGAGCTATAAAATCTTGTTGTTTTGGCATTAACGCCTGCTCAATTTTACGAATGTAATTCAAACTTTCGTTTTCATCAACACGAGTATTATCAAGCATCTGCTGCTGAATACGCACCGACTCTTGCAATTCGAAAACCCTATGTGAAGCAAAATTCAACTGTTGTTTTATGTGCTGAATATTTGATTTATATTGACCGATATTCTCAATAATATTGTTAATATTCGATACAAGTCGAGGATAATCGCCCCGTCCCTCAATTGGCAATTTACGTTGTGGCACAGTTTCCGCAATATTTTCGATAGCTGTTATAATAATTCCCGATTTTTGATTCCATTGCCGCACGCTTGCAATAAAAACGATTATGATAAGTATCAAAAAGAAAATGTCAACAAAAATTTGTTGTATAATATTATTATCAAACTGGGCTAAACCGATATGCGCTTTTGTTTTCACACAAATAATTATTCCGTCAGAAATTCCGTATGGAAGATTGTCAAACAGATAGTTATAAATATATTGATTACCATCTTCGGTTTGCGAAATCGACATTTCTCCTTTCTCTTTCAACTCATGCAAAATAGAATAATGCTCACGTGGAAATTGGCTTTTTATGTTAAATGATTTTGGCCGTTCTAAATAAGCGTACTGATTAATTTCGACAATCCAATCGGTTTCAAGTGCGCGATTTTGCATAAAATTAGACACATAAGAATAAATTTCATCGGCAAGTGGCGAGTAGTAGCCAATTTCAACGATATAGCGGCCATCAGCTGTTGGGTGATATGAATATTTCCGGTAACGTTCTGATTTACTGTCGAAAAAGAAAGCAGGTGTAATAAATTCCTTATTGCGGAAACATTCGTACAGATACAAAATATGATTTTGGCCAAAATTAGCAAAACTGAAATACAAATCGGATTTGTAAGTTGTATTAACAATAACGCCATCGCGATTAATAATGTATAAATCGCACAATGATGTGTCAACGCCCAATTTATCGCGCATAGCAAATAAATCAACATTTTCCGGATTAACAGCCGATTCGCTTATAGCATTAACAATAATATTGCTATTGCGCAGCATTTCCGCCTCCATCGATTGTTCAATTACTTGCAAAGACGCGTATTGCAACTCAACAAACGAGCGCAGTTCGCTATTTAAACTCTCTTGAATTTCAGCACGATGCACTTGATTATGCCGCAAATCGGAAATTATATTTATGGTGTTCGCCAAAAAAAATAAAACAACGATTGGCAAAATCAGTTTTAGAATAAATACTCGCATTGTGCTTTTTGTTTTCATACAACTAAAACATTAAAAATCAGCGACTACGCGACGTATCGCAACAAGTTTTGTAAGTAGGCCGTCAAGGTAATCGAGTTTCAGCATATTGGCTCCGTCTGATTTGGCAACGGCCGGGTTTGGATGTGTTTCGAGGAAAATGCCATCCGCGCCAACCGCAATGCCAGCCTTGGCAACGGTTTCAATTAAATCAGGCTGCCCGCCAGTAACACCCGATGCTTGGTTTGGCTGTTGTAGCGAGTGTGTGATGTCAAGCACTACAGGATAGCCAAACGCTTGCATTTCTGGTATTCCCCGATAATCAATTATCAAATCGTGGTAGCCAAACATTGTGCCGCGATCGGTTAGCATAACTTTCTGATTACCACTATCAATAACTTTCTGCGCAGCAAATTGCATAGCCGCAGGCGCAAGAAACTGTCCCTTTTTGATATTGACAATTTTACCCGTTTTGGCAGCGGCCTCCAACAAGTCAGTTTGACGACAGAGAAAAGCCGGAATTTGCAGAATATCAACATATTGTGCAGCCATATCGGCTTCAGCGGCACTATGAATATCTGTAACCACAGGCACTTGCAAATCGGCACGCACTCGACTTAAAAGTTCAAGCGCCGCCTTATCGCCAATGCCGGTAAAACTATCTATCCGGCTACGATTTGCCTTGCGATACGACGCCTTAAAAACAAATGGAATTTGCAGTCTGTCAGTTATTTGTCTAATTCGGGTGGCTGTTTCGTAAAGCATTTCTTCGCCTTCAACCACACACGGACCTGCCAACAAAAAAAAGTTTCCTGAGTTGGTATTCTTAATAAATGGTAATGTTTCAATCATATTATCGATTTTAAGCTAACAAATATAAGGCTTGAATTGAGAATTTTGAAGTTATTTTAATCAACTTGCAAAAAAACACGTTCCAAATTTTTCATTTGGCGGAAAAAAACAGAAAATCGTCGGCAAAAAGTCTGCATACACACAAAATTAGTTTCAAATCGATATTAATAAGAATACATTTACAAACACAAAAAAGCGATAACACAATGAAAATCAAAGCATTAACTACCAAAGGCGATCAGGGATTAGGCGTAAAAGCGCCAACCGACACTCAAGCCTTTTGGCGCGACGCTTGCGAAAAATGGCTGCGCATGAATGGTTGGGTAAAATAATTTGAAAATTCAAAAATAGAACTTATATAGTATTGATTTTAAGTTTTTTGGATAGGTTAATATTACAAATCGCAGTATTCATCTGCCCAAATTTTTTAATATTATCTTTGCGCAAAATTTAAACAGATGGATTTTTCAGATACTATTTGCGCAATATCGACAGCTGCAGGCAACGGAGCCATCGCAATTGTCAGAATGAGCGGTTCAAAATCGGCAGAAATTGCGGGCAAAGTTTTTAAGGCACGACGCCAAAATTTTAACATAACCGACCAGCCCTCACATACTACCACACTTGGAATAATAAGTAATTCTGATGCCGAAATTGATGAAGTTTTGTTGTCAATTTTTCGTGCGCCACACTCCTACACAGGCGAGGACATTGTTGAAATTGGTTGTCACGGATCGCTTTACGTGCAGCAGCAGATTTTACAGACACTAATTGCCAATGGCGCACGAATGGCCGAGCCGGGCGAATTTACCCAACGCGCATATTTAAACGGAAAAATGGATTTAGCTCAAGCCGAGGCAGTTGCCGACCTGATAGCATCAACAAGTGCAGCGTCGCATCGCGTGGCACTAAACCAAATGCGAGGTGGAATATCGAACGAATTGATGCGACTTAGAGATGAATTACTGCACACCATTTCACTGATTGAATTGGAGTTGGATTTTAGCGAAGAAGATGTTGAGTTTGCCGACCGCGCAGAATTGCAAAATCTGCTTAACAATATTAACATAGAAATTGAACGCCTGATAAACTCTTTCAATCTTGGCAACGCTATAAAAAATGGAGTGCCGGTTGCAATTGTTGGTGAGCCAAATGTAGGGAAATCGACATTACTTAATGCCATTTTAAAAGAAGACCGCGCCATTGTGAGCGACATTGCAGGCACTACTCGCGACGCCATTGAGGACACAATAAATATTGAAGGCATAACTTACCGATTTATTGATACGGCTGGTATCCGCCAAACAACTGATACTATTGAAAATTTGGGCATCGAAAAGACGTTTGAAAAGACAAGCCGCGCAGCCATTGTGATTGCGATGTTTGACGCTGCCGATAATGCTGAAAAAATTTCGGCATCACTTTGCGAAATTGAGAAAAAAATGGCCGATGATTCCGATTTAATCGTAGTTTACAATAAAACAGACATTCACCATTTGAACAAAAACAAAATTAGTAATTCAAGAATCAGTGGTCAAGTATCGCTATCAGCAAAAAGCGGAAACATCGAAGAACTTATCAATCTGCTAACAAGCAATATACACACAAAACAGCAAAGCACTGGCCAAGTAATTGTTACTAATGCAAGGCACTACAATGCTCTGCTTTTGGCTAAAGAGGCTATACAACGCGCTATCGACAAACTAAACAATAATACAGAAACCGATTTGCTTGCAATCGACATTCACGAAATTATTGATAACCTAAGTTCAATTTTAGGCAGCAAAATAACTCCCGATGAAGTGCTTGGAAATATTTTTGAGCATTTCTGCATCGGAAAGTAAGAGATTCACTTTTTAAAATATTGATTTCAACTTTTTTATAAAAAACTTAAACCGGCATTTTGGGTGCCGGTTTAAGCTCAATTACTATTTATTATTCTTTATTCTTTTACAAATTTGATTATGCCTGCGGCATTGCCATTCGTTATTCGAATTATGTAAACACCTTGTGTCCAATCAGTTATATCAATCTTCATAATATCAGATGTCTGCAAATTGCTATACACCATACGGCCTGTCATGCTCATGATAGCAACTTGGCTTAAGGTTAGTTGGCATCGGCTAAAATCGATGTTAATCAAATTGTTAGCAGGATTCGGATAGATTCCTATTTCGCCCTCAGCAATAGCGTTGATACCGTTGCGATGAGTAGTGTCATTAGGCAGATCGGAAGAGCACACGTCTGAACTCCAGTCACTAGCTTATCTCGTATG